>NZ_JBMNDS010000026.1:0-107979 GCF_052543295.1 Streptomyces sp. SAS_270 | reverse complement strand
GCACTCCGGCAAGTGCCGGAGTGCGAAACGCGGTTGTCGTAGGGCCCGTGGATCAACTGCTGCCGGGGGACTGGTAAGAAGGTTTCCTATTCGCTAGCATCCCCGGCGGTGGCTTGGCGCGGTGCCCGACGCACATGGGCATGACGCGCTCAGCGAGAGCTCTGACCCGGCCGCCGTGACGCCCCCCTGCCCGCACACCGGCCGGGGCGGGCGGTCACGCACCGGTGTCCAGCTCTCGCCACTCCAAGGCCAGGGAGTTTCAGGGATGCGCCTGAACGCCTCAGCTCCGCCCCTCACGCCCGCGCGGCGCCGTACGGTGGGCGTGATCGTCGCCGCCGTACTCCTCCTCGTCGGCGGCCTGTTGCTCGCTTATCCCGACCGGGCGGGCGCCGCCGCCGATCCCCTCATCTCACGCGGCAGCCCCACCAGCGCCTCCTCCGCCGAGAGCTCCGGCCTCGGTCCGCAGAACGCCGTCGACGGCGACCCGGCCAGCCGCTGGGCGAGCGCCGAGGGCAAGGACCCCCAGTGGATACGCGTCGACCTCGGCGCCACCGCCGACGTCACACGGGTGGCGCTGCGTTGGGAGGCCGCGTACGCCAAGGCCTACCGGATCGAGGTCTCCGCGGACGGCACCACCTGGACCCGCCTCGCGAGCGAGACGGCCGGCAACGGCGGCACCGACGACTGGTCCGGCCTCTCCGGCCAGGGCCGCTACCTGCGCGTGTACGGCACCGCACGTGGCACCTCGTACGGCTACTCGCTGTACGAGGTCGAGGTGTACGGCACCTTCGACGACGGGCCCCCGCCCACCGGGGCCTTCACCGTGGTCGCCGCCGGTGACATCGCCGCCCAGTGCACCGCCTCCGACAGCGGCTGCGCCCACCCCAAGACCGCGGCACTGGCGCAGCGGATCAACCCGAAGTTCTATCTGACGATGGGCGACAACCAGTACGACGACGCCCGGATCGCC
The DNA here is from genome assembly GCF_052543295.1 of Streptomyces sp. SAS_270. Lineage (NCBI taxonomy): Bacteria > Bacillati > Actinomycetota > Actinomycetes > Kitasatosporales > Streptomycetaceae > Streptomyces > Streptomyces sp. SAS_270. Next base: position 107,009 of record NZ_JBMNDS010000026.1, on the reverse strand, counting down.
GACTACCGCGCCTACTACGACAAGACCTGGGGCGCCTTCAAGGGCAAGACGCACCCGGTGCCGGGCAACCACGAGACGTACGACCCGGCAGGCTCGCTGGTCGGCTACAAGGCGTACTTCGGGGCGATCGCCTACCCTCAGGGCAAGAGCTACTACAGCTTCGACGAAGGCAACTGGCACTTCATCGCCCTCGACTCCAACTCCTTCGACCAGAGCGCCCAGATCGACTGGCTCAAGGCCGACCTCACCCACAACAGCAAGACGTGCATCGCCGCCTACTGGCACCACCCGCTGTACTCCTCGGGCGGACACGGCAACGACCCGGTCAGCAAGCCGGTCTGGAAGATCCTGTACGGCGCCCGGGCCGACCTCGTGCTCAACGGCCACGACCACCACTACGAGCGCTTCGCCCCGCAGGACCCCGACGGGCGGGCCACGGCCGACGGAATCACCGAGATCGTCGGTGGGATGGGCGGTGCCGAGCCCTACCCGATCGAGAACGTCCAGCCCAACAGCCAGAAGCGGATCAGCGGTCAATACGGCGTCCTGAAACTGGACTTCACCGACTCCGGCTACGGCTGGACCTACGTCGGCACCGACGGACAGACCAAGGACACGAGCCCGAAGTACACCTGCCACTGATGTACCTGGCGACCACAGGCCGCCGGGACGCGTCGGCCCCGCCCGCCACCGGCGGAACGGGCCGACGCGTCCCCGGCACCGTCCTGGCACTCGGCGCGGTCAGCCTCGTCACCGACATCTCCTCGGAGATGGTCACCGCGGTGCTACCGCTCTACCTCGTCCTCGGACTGGGTCTCTCACCCCTCCAATTCGGCTTCCTGGACGGCCTGTTCAACGGCGGCTCCGCGATCGTACGGCTGCTCGCCGGACACGCCGCCGACCGCGGCCACCGGCACAAACGGGTCGCCGGAATCGGCTACGCCCTCTCCGCCTGCTCCCGGCTCGGCCTGCTGCTCGCGGGCGGCGCCGCCACCGGCATCGCGGCTGCCCTGGCCACCGACCGGATCGGCAAAGGCATCCGCACCGCGCCCCGCGACGCCCTGATCACCCTCAACAGCCCGCCCGACGCACTCGGCCGCTCCTTCGGTGTGCACCGGGCCATGGACACCACGGGCGCCCTGCTCGGGCCGCTCGCAGCGTTCGCCCTGCTCGGCGCGACCGCCGACGCCTACGACGCGGTGTTCGTCGTCAGCTTCTGCGTCGGCCTGCTCGGCGTGCTGCTCCTCGTCCTGTACGTTCCCGGACACCGACCCGCATCACCGCTCCCGGCCCCGACTCCACGTAGGGCAAAGCCATTCGGTGCCCTGCGAGATCCGGCCTTCCGGCGCATACTGGGGGCCGCCGCACTGCTGGGCGCCGCCACGATCGGTGACGCCTTCGTCTACCTCCTGCTGCAGCACCGACTCCACCTCCCTGTCGGCTGGTTCCCGCTGCTGCCGCTCGGCGCGGCCGCGTGCTACCTGCTGCTCGCCGTACCGGCCGGCCGTGTCGCGGACCGGATCGGGCGACGCATCCCGTTCCTGTCCGGCCACCTCGCGCTGCTCGGCGTGTACGCCACGCTCCTCGCCCCCGTCGCCGGCCCACCTCTGCTCGTCCTCGCACCGGTCCTCGTACTGCTCGGCGTCTTCTACGCCACCACCGACGGGGTGCTGATGGCCCTCGCCGGATCCGTGCTGCCCACGGACGGCCGCGCGAGCGGGCTCGCCCTGCTCCAGACCGGTCAGGTGCTGTCGCGCATGCTCGCCGCGGCGGGCTTCGGCGCCGCGTGGACGGTGTGGGGGCCGAGCCCCGCCCTCTGGGCGGCGACAGCGATCCTGCTCGCCGCCCTCGCGGGCGGCTGGGCACTGCTGCCGCGCACCCCGGCCTCTGCAGGGCCACCAGTGGATCAGACACCTGAGAGGCGGACCGTATGACTGCCGGACTCCCCGGACCCCCGAGCCCCCTCGGACCCCGGGCACGTATCGCCGTCCTGGTGGCCGCGGTACTGCTCCTCGCGGCCGGTTCCGTGGGGTACGCACTGCACGCCGAGACCCGCGCGGGCGGCCAACAGGCCGGCGCCGACGCCTCGTTCACCCTCGGCGGGCCCGCACTGTACTTCCGGGACACGGCCACCGGACGCGTCGCGCACCAGCCTCGCGCCGCAACTCCCGGTGCCGGCACCACCGTTGCCCGCACCACCGGCGGCCCCGCCTGCGACCGGTTCCACGCGGCAGGGGGCACCGCGCTCTGCCTGCGTGCCAAGCCCGGGGTGCTGCCGAGGACGTACGCGATCGTGCTCGACCGGCGGCTGCGCGAGGTGCGGCGGATCACTGTGCCGGGCATTCCGACCCGGGCCCGTGTCTCCGCCTCCGGGCGGATGCTGGCCTGGACCGTGTTCGCCACCGGCGACTCCTACGCCACCACCGCCTTCTCCACCCGCACCGCCGTCCTCGACCTGCGCACCGGCTACCTCATCAAGTCCATGGAGGAGATCCCTCTCACCATCGACGGCGTCCGCTATCACGCCCCCGACCTCAACTACTGGGGGATGACCTTCGCCCGGGACGACAACCGCTTCTACGCGACGGTCTCCACCAAGGGCCGCACCTACCTCGTGGCGGGCGACATGAAGCACTGGTCGGCGAAGGCGCTGCGGCCGAACGCCGAGTGTCCGTCCCTGTCGCCCGACAACACCCGGATCGCCTTCAAGAAGAAGGTGTCCGACGACCCGTCCGCGCCGTGGCGGCTGTACGTCCTCGATCTGCGGACCATGCGGGAGACCGCGCTCGCCGAGACCCGCAGCGTCGACGACCAGGCGGCCTGGCTGGACGACAGCACCGTCGCGTACGCCCTGCCGGGTGCGGGCGGCGGTCGTAGGAGCGACATCTGGAGCGTCCCCGCGGACGGCACCGGCGCAGCCCGCAAGGTCGTGGCGGGCGGGTCGTCGCCGGTGGCGGTGGGCTGAGAGGAGGGTGTCCGTCCGCGGTGGGGCCGACCGGTCGGCCCTCTCTCCGCCTGTGATATCTCTGCCCCTAGGCAGGGTTTGCCACCTCATAAGCCGGCCTTATGGGGGCATAGATCGGACCCGGGTGCTAACTAAGGCTTGCCTTAGTCTACGGTTGCGGACGAGTCAGTTATCGCCGCTCGAAGGGAACCTGATCATGCCCCGCCCCCTGCGGGTAGCCATCGTCGGTGCCGGACCCGCTGGGATCTACGCCGCCGACGCGCTGCTGAAGTCCCCGATGGCCGCCACCGAGCCCGGTGTCTCCATCGACCTCTTCGAGCGCATGCCGGCCCCGTTCGGTCTGATCCGTTACGGTGTCGCCCCCGACCACCCGCGCATCAAGGGCATCATCACGGCCCTCCACCAGGTGCTCGACAAGCCGCAGATCCGCCTCTTCGGCAACGTCGACTACCCCGGCGACATCAGCCTGGACGACCTGCGTGCCTTCTACGACGCGGTGATCTTCTCGACGGGTGCCACCGCCGACCGGGCCCTGGACATACCCGGCCTCGGCCTCGACGGCTCCTACGGCGCCGCGGACTTCGTCTCCTGGTACGACGGCCACCCGGACGTACCGCGGACCTGGCCGCTGGAGGACGAGAAGGTCGCCGTCCTCGGTGTCGGCAACGTCGCCCTGGACGTGGCACGCATCCTGGCCAAGACGGCCGACGAACTGCTGCCCACCGAGATCCCGCCGAACGTCCACGAGGGGCTGCAGGCCAACAAGGCCCGCGAGATCCACGTCTTCGGCCGACGCGGCCCGGCCCAGGCGAAGTTCAGCCCGATGGAACTGCGCGAACTGGACCACTCGCCCAACATCGAGGTCATCGTCGACCCCGAGGACATCGACTACGACGAAGGCTCGATCGCGACCCGGCGCGGCAACAAGCAGGCCGACATGGTCGCCAAGACGCTGGAGAACTGGGCGATCCGCGACGTCGGCGAGCGGCCGCACAAGCTGTTCCTGCACTTCTTCGAGTCGCCGACCGAGATCCTCGGCGAGGACGGCAAGGTCGTCGGCCTGCGCACCGAACGTACGGCCCTGGACGGCACCGGCAACGTCAAGGGCACCGGTGAGTTCAAGGACTGGGACGTCACCGGGATCTACCGCGCCGTGGGCTATCTCTCCGACCCGCTGGCCAAGCTGCCCTGGGACGTCGAGTCGGGCACGGTGCCTGACAAGGGCGGCCGGGTGCTCGAGGACACCGGCGAGCACCTGCAGTCGACGTACGTCACCGGCTGGATCCGCCGTGGCCCGGTCGGCCTGATCGGCCACACCAAGGGTGACGCGAACGAGACGGTCGCCAGCCTGCTGGACGACCACGAGAACGGCCGTCTGCACGAGCCGACTTCGCCCGCACCGGAGGCCGTGGACGCGTTCCTCGCCGAGCGGAACGTGCGCTTCACGACATGGGAGGGCTGGTACCGGCTCGACGCCGCGGAGAAGGCGCTCGGCACGCCGCAGGGCCGCGAGCGCGTGAAGATCGTTGAGCGTAAGGACATGCTCAAGGCGAGCGAGGCGTAGGCGGATCGCCTTCAGGTACGACGGATCTGGCCCGGAGGCGTGCGTCGCCTCCGGGCCGGACCTGTCCCCGCGCCGGCGGCAAGGCGCTGACCGGGTGCGTCAGCCTTCCGGCCGGTCCGGGTGTATCCGTGCCGCCAGGATCGCGAAGTCGTCCTCCGCGGCGGGCGGGGCGACGTCGTCGAGCAGGCGGTCGAGGAGTTCTTCCGTCGACTCCCGACCGCTCAGCCGGAGGCTTGTGAGGCGGGCGAGGGAGGCGTCGATGTCCTCGGAGCGGCGCTCGACCAGACCGTCCGTGTAGAGCAGCAGGGTGTGGCCGGGGCGGCACGGGGCGGCCATGGTCGCGTAGCCGCCGAAGCCCATGCCGAGGGGCGGGCCGGGTGGCACCGGGACCAGAACGACCGTGCCGTCGGGAGCGACGGCGGCGGGCGGGAGATGCCCGGCACTGGCGTACAGACATGAACCTTCGGAAGGGTCGACGACGGCGATCACGCACGTCGCCGGGCGCTGCACTCCGACCTGAGCCAGCAGAACGTCCATCCGCTCCAGGATCCGGTCCGGCCGCAGGTCCTCGCTCGCCGCCACCCGCAGCATCGCCTGGTAGCGGCTCATCTCCACCGCCGCCTCCAGACCATGGCCCATCACGTCACCGACCGCCATCAGGGTCCGGCCGCCCGGCAGCGCGACGATCTCGAACCAGTCGCCGCCGACGAGCACGCGCCGCCCGGCGGGCCGGTACCGGTGCGCGATCTCCACGTCCGGATGCGGCAGACCCGGCTCGGCGAGCATCGCCCGCTGCAACTCGACGACCGCGTTGTGCTCGGCCGTGTAGCGCCGCGCGTTGTCCAGGCTGATCGCGGCCCGGCCCGCCAGGTCCAGCGCGACCACCGCGTCCTCTGCCCCGAACGCGGGTGAGTCGCCGGCCCGGATCAGGGTGACGGTGCCGACGTCGTGGTTGCGAGCCGTGAGCGGGACGACGAGCGCCGAGTGGATGCCCAGTTTCCGGTAGGCGGCGACCCGGTCGGGCTGCGGGGCGGAGCGGCCCAACTCCGCGTCCGCGAGCAGGTTCTCGATGATCGGCAGCCTCGCGTCCAGACAGCGCGGGATCGTCGACCCCGGCTGGTAGTCGACGTACGAACCCGGCGGGCCGAAGCGTCGTACCGCCTCGCGCAACTCCGGTACGGAAGCCATCGCGGCCCGGCGCAGCCGCAGTACTCCGCCGCCGGGCCTGCGGGCGGACCCCGTCTGCGGGAACACCTCCACCGTTGCCACGTCAGCGATACGGGACACCAGGAAGTCGGCCAGCTCGCCGCAGGTGGTGTCCATGTCGAGGGTGGTGCCGATCCGGGTGGCGGCCGCGTCCAGCAGGGCCAGCCGTTCGCGGGCCTGCTCCAGCGCGCGCTGCTGCTCCCGCGCCGCCGAGATCTCCAGGATGATCCCCACGACGCCGAGAACGGCGCCGTCCGGTGCCTCCAGACGGTGGTAGGCGCCATGCCAGTAGCGGCGCTCCAGCGGCGATTCGGCGCGGGTGTGCCCACTGGAGACGATCTCGCGCGGCCGGCCGTCCTTGAGGACCCGGCGCATCACGTCCTCGCCCGCATCGATGTCCGGGACGATCTCGGCGATGGAACGGCCGAGGTGCTCGGCGGCCGCGACACCGTTCATCCGGGCGAGCGTGGGATTGACGTACCGGTAGCGCAGCTCCGTGTCGAGGACGCCGACGGCGGCCTCGGTGTCATCGAGAATCCGGCGCAGCAGCATGGCGACGCGCGGCGACGAGGGTTCGTCGAACAACCCGGTCAGCCTCCTCGATGTGCTCGTGCCGGGAAGGCCGGATCGAAGGCGGGAAGCAGTTCGGCGAAGCCCCGCAGAGCTTGTCCGTCGCCTTCCAGTGTCGTCGCTTCTCGCCGCGTCGGCTGACCGGCAGCGAAACGAGTAGCCCAATCAGGTGACCGCTGCCGGGCCGTGGGTGGTGTCGGGACAGGGAGTGTGCGGGCCTTCTCCTTCTGCCCGGCTCTCAGTGGGCTGAGCGGCTCCGGGCTGCCCCGGCGGCGGCGCTGCGCCACTCGCCCGGTGACATTCCGTAGGCGCTGCGAAAGACGTGGCTGAAGTGGGCGGGGCTGGAGAATCCCCAGCGTGCGGCGACGGTGCCGATCACCCTGTCCGTTCCGTCGTGCCGGGCCAGCTCCTCCTTGCAGGCCTCCAGCCGGCGCTGTCGCACCCAGCGGCCCACGGTGGTGCCCTGTTCGTGGAACAGCTTGTGCAGGTAGCGCAGCGAGATGTTGTGCTCGTCGGCGAGCAGCCGAGGGGACAGCTCCGGCTCGCCGAGGCGGCGCTCGACGGATGCCTTCACCTGATCGAGCAGCGTCGGACCTGCCCCGGCCGGAGAGAAACCGGGCGTGGTCAAGTGGCCCGCGGCCAAGGTGGCGAGGAGATCCGCGATGGTACGGGCGAGCTTCTCCCGCAGGGGCGGCGCCGTCGCGGGGACCTCCGCCACCAGACCGGACAGCAGCGGCAGGAGGAGCGCGGCGGGCCCGCCGGGGGCGTCGCCGACGGGCGTGGCGGTGAGCTGTCGTACCTGCGTGTCGTCCAGCCGCAGCAACTGGCGGGGCATCATCAGGACACAGGAGCGGTAGCGCTCGGACATGACGAGTTTGAACGGGCGGCCGGCGTCGTAGAAGGCGAGGAGTCCAGGACGCAGTTCTGTCGAGCGGCCGTCCTGGAACAGTGCCACCGTGCCGTGCAGTTGGAGGCGGGCGAAGATGTACGCCTGGTTGTCCGAGGCTATCTCCTCGGGCGTGCGCATGAACTTGACCGGATCGGACTCCTCCGTCGCGATCTGCAGGGGACCGATCCGGTCGGCGTACACCGACGCCCGCCACGCCCCCGGATCGTCGACGAGCACCTCCAGGCTGACGAAAGCCCTGGACAGGGCCTGCTTCCAGGAGGTCATCCGGTCTGTGGGCGGGCTCGTTTCCGTGGAGAGGGACAAGTGCAGTGCCGGGCTCAGCGGCTGGGGACGGGGCACCGGTCCTCCTCACGGGAGCCTTGGGTACGTTCACGCAGCAGCCATTCCGTCGGAGGCATGCCGTACCGGCTCCGGAACACCCGGCTGAAGTGGGTCGCGCTGGTGAATCCCCAGCGACGGGCGACCGCGCCGATGCCCGCGCTCGCCACCCCAGGGCTCGCCAGCTCCCTGCGGCACTCCTCGAACCGGAGTTCCCGGATCCAACGGCAGACCGTGGTGCCCTCGTTCTCGAACAGGCGGTGCAGATAACGCACGGAGATCTGATGAGCTCGGGCAATGACCGCGGGCGTCAGGTCGGGATCGCTCAGATGCCAGCGGATGAACGTCTGTACGCGCAGGAGAAGAACCTGATCGGTTCCGGGGCCGTCGGCCGAGCTCTTGCCGAGTTGTTCCTGGGCGACGGCGGCCAGGAGGTTCACAGCGCTGCTGCCCAGCCCATGGGCGATCGCATCGGAGTAGGAGGCGCAGGTGTCGGCCAGCCGTGCCATGAACGGCGAGAGCACCGCCGCAAGCCCCGCCGTCGGGCGCAGGGCCCTGGCCGTGATCCGTTGCAGATCCGCCTCCGACTGGCCGAGCAGGCGCCGCGGCACGGCGAAGACCCGCATCCGGAAGCGCTGCGGATAGCGCGTGCGGAAGGGGCGGATGGTTTCGTAGAAGGAGACGTCCCCCGGATGCAGTTCTGTGGAGCGGCCGTCCTGCTCGACCTGGGCGATACCAGTGTCCTGCTGAGCGACGAATATCTGTTCGCCGTCGCCGCGGGCGATGAAGCGCGGCGCTCGGTAGACCTCTCCCGGATCGCAGTCGACCGTGATGATCTGCAAGTCTCCGAGCTGGTCCGTGCGCATCGTCGCGTTGTAGGTGCTGCCCTCGGCGAAGATGTCCATGCCGACGAGCGTCGCGAGGACCGCGTCGTGCCAGTAGGCCAGGCTCTCTCGGCGCGGCACCGAATGCGTGGACAGCACCTGGCTACGTTGCGTCGCAGTGACGTCGAGGCCGGTGCCGCCGCCCCATCGAGGGGAGACAGTGATCGCAGGCATGGGGCCAGCGTGCCGTCAGCAGGGGGCGAACGCATCAGTCGGCTGACTGGTCCGTGCGTCGGACTTCGCAGTCTCCCGGGCGTGCTCAGTCGAGCAGCCGGCGCAGGAACGCGCAGCCCTGGCCCACCGCGGCCTGCGTCGTGGGGCTCTCGCGCAACGAGGTCAGCGACACGAAGTCGTGCACCGTGCCCAGGAAGCGGACAGCGGTCACCTCGACACCCGCACGGCGCAGCTGGTCGGCGTACTGCTCGCCCTCGTCCCGGGCCACGTCGGCCTCCGCCGTGACGACGAGCGCCGGTGGCAGACCCGCGAGCTCGGCGGGACTCGCGCGCAGTGGGGAGGCGGTCGGCTCGGCCTGTTCCTCGGGATCGTCGGTGTACTGCTCCCAGTACCAGTGCAGCGCCTCCTGGGTCAGCAGGTACCCGCGGGCGAACTGCCGCTGCGAGGGGCTGTCGCAGCGTGCGTCCGTGATCGGGTAGTACAGGAGCTGGGCTTGGATGCGCGGGCCACCGCGCTGCTTCGCCATCATCGTGAGCGCTGTGGCGATCGTGGCGCCCGCGCAGTCCCCGGCAACCGCCAGCCGACTCGTGTCCAGGCCGAGCTCACCGGACTGCCCGACGGCCCAGATCAGCAGTGCATAGCACTCCTCGACAGCCACGGGATAGCGGGCCTCGGGCGTCCGGCTGTATTCCGGGACGAGGGCCGCCGCACCTGTGCCCAGCACGATTTCGCTGATCAGACGGGCGTGGGTCTGCGCGTCTCCCAGCATCCACCGGCCGCCGTGGACGTAGAACACGGTCGGCAGCGGTCCCTTCGCCCGGGCCGGCCGGAAGATCCAGAAGCCCACCAGGCCGGACGGTCCCACGGGCGCTGCCTGGAAGGTGACATCCACCTTGAAGTCGTCGATCTCATGACCCTGGGACTCCAGCAGTGCCTGTCGGCCGTCGACGGGTCCCAGCTCATGCAGGAAGGGCGGTGCGGACGACGCCTCGACGAGCCTTCGTGCCAACGGTTCGAGGGCGATGACGGACGGGCTGTTCGCGTCGGTGCCCCGCTCGGGGTCCGGCCGCATCCCACTCATCTCTCAACCGTCCCTTCAGTCACTTTCGAGTATGTCGCGCAGTTGATGACGGCTGCTGATGCCGAGCTTGGGATAGACGTTGTACAGGTGCGAACCCACGGTGCGCGGGGACAGCAGGAGCTGGGCCCCGATCTCACGGTTGGACAGTCCGTTCGCCGCGAGCCGGACGATCTGCCGTTGCTGGGCGGTCAGTTCCGCCAGTGGATCAGCGGATGCCGGAGCAGAGGCTACGCCGCTGGCGCGCAGTTCGCCATGGGCCTGCTCCGTCAGGGACTTGGCGCCGAGCCGGGTCGCGGCCTCCAGGACGCTCGCGAGTTGGGTGCGGGCTTCCAGCGGCCGTCTGCGTCTGCGCAGCCAGATCGCGTAGTTCAGGCGCGCCTGGGCACGTTCCATCGGCCACTGGTCCGCCACCGGGTTGACGACGGCCAGCCGGAAGTGGTGCTCGGTGTCGGCCTCCTCGTCGACGAGGGCCGCCGCATGGTGCATGAGCAGCTTCATCCTGGTCGTCGGCCGGGCTCCCTCGTGTGCGCGAACCGCCGCGAGGATGCGCGCCGCTTCCTCCTGCCGGCCGATCCGCTGAGCGGCGGCGGCGAGGACGGCGATGGACCGGCTGGAGAGGAAGTAGTGGAGGGGCGCACCGTCGTCGGCGAACAGGGAACGGAAGTGGCGGAAGGCGTTCTCACAGTCACCGAGGTCCATCGCGGTGACACCGCGGGCCCGCAGCATCCGGGCGTGCGTGGCCCGGTTCTCGTCGAGGCTGACGGAGTGCCAGTGGGAGCCGGTGAGTACGATCCCCGGTTCGCTCTCCCCGCGCAGAGCACGCAGGGTGACCCGCAGGGCTTCGAGATCCATTTCGACGTACGTCATCCTGCGGACCACGGCGAAGGCATGCGCCTCCTCGATCAGCTCCGCTGCCTCGGCCCATCGTCCGGTGCTCAGCAGGGAGTCCACCTGCAGAGCGAAGTAGCTCGTTGCCGGGCCCATGGCGCCGTGCGCCTGGAGAGGCGCGAACGTCTGCCGGAAGAGATCCACACACTGGTCCGACTCGTCGGCGAAGTAGGCGAGTGAGGCGATCTGGTTCAAGTAGGTCAACGTCGCCAGACCATGGGCAGCTGAGACGCGTGGTGAGGCGGTCAGACTGCTCAGCAGGCCACGGGCGTGCGCGGCAGGGTCGCTCAAGGTCAGAACGACCGCTTTGAGGGAGGTGACCACCTCGTCCGGAACGAGATAGTGGTGGTGGGGTTCCGCCTCGTCGAGCTCGTGCCGTTCGGTCTGCTCGATCCGTGCGATCTGTTCGAGCATCCCCGGCAGCACCTGCCGGTGTGCCATGAGTCCGGACTGATGGGCGATCCCGGCGGCGATCGCGGTCAGGGTGAGGGCCACCCTGCTGCCGCGCGGGGGATGGCGCTCCCACACGTCCAGCACGAGGTCGAAGGCCTCTCTTTGGAACGAGGAGAGCGACAGAGCCCAGCTCGTGGCGGAGGTGGCGATGCGCAGCAGGTCGGCGTCGCGATTGACCGCAGCGAAACGCGCGTACAGCTCGCGAACCCAGGCAGGGTCTCCGAAGTCGTTCGCGGCCGTCAGGGCCTTGGCGAGGCGGCGGGCACGGTCGTCGTCGGAGGGGCTGAAACGTGCGGCCAGCTCGAACGCCTTGGCGGTGGCGAAGAGGCCTCCCCTTCGTTGGGCGAGCAGGGCGGTGTTCTCCAGGGCCGTGGCCACCGACTCGTCCGGGCCGATGGCCGCTCCTGCCAGGTGCCAGGCCTGACGGGACGGGTGCTCGCCGAGGACGGCTGCCAGGTCCTGGTGGGCCTGCTGCCGCTGCTGAGCGTGCTCGCGCTGCAAGGCCGCGGTCCGGATCAGCGGGTGGCGGAAGGCGACACGTCCGTCGGTGACGCTGACCAGGCCCGCTTCCTCCGCCGGCTCCCACACCGCGAGGTCCTGGCCGGCCCCCAACGCGGCCATGACGGTCGTCAGCTCCTCCTGCTCCGAAGCGGCCGCCGCATACAGCACGGCGCGCTGCGTCGCCGCGGGCAGCCCCGTCAGCTGGGCGGCGAACATCTGCTGGATGCGCGAGGTCCGTGGCCTGCCGTCGCTGGACAGCGCGGAAGCGCCACCGGTGCGCAGGGCCTGGCACAGCTCGATGATCGCCAGCGGATTGCCCTCCGCCTGCCGGAGCAGGTCCAGCCTGGCGCCCCCGGTGGGCGCACCGGGCAGTGAATCCAGGAGCTGGGCCGCCGACTGATCCGACAGCGGGCCGAGCGAGAGCACCGTGAGACCAGGGGCCACACCCGGCGGGGGCACCTCGCCGCGTGCGGCGAGCAGTACGGCCACGGGCTCGGTCGTCAGGCGTCGCGTCACGAAGGAGAGGACTTCCAGCGAGTCCCGGTCGCAGTGCTGGATGTCGTCGACCACCAGCAGCACCGGGCCCGTCCGCGCGACCTGCCCCAGCAGCGTCAGGACCGCTACGCGAAACAGCAGGGGTTCCACCGGGCCGGTGGCCGGGGCGAGCCCGAAGGCCGTGCGCAGAGCGTCGCGAAGATGTTCCGGGAGCGGGTCGAGGTCGCCCAGCACCGGGAGGAGCAACTGGTGCAGCGAAGCGAACGAGTGCTGTGCCTCGGCTTCGCAGCCCTGGGCGGGCAGCACACGTGTGTGCCGCAGCCTCGCCTGCTCCGTCGCGAAACGGAGCAACTCGGTCTTGCCCGCACCGGCGTCGCCCAGCAGGAGAAGGGACTGAGGCCGGCTGCGACCCAGCTCCACACAGTCCAGAATCAGGCCGAGCTCCACCTCTCGACCGACCGGGAGCACACCGTCCGACCTCCGGCCGCCGGGCCTGGCATCGTCCCTGCCAACAGTGGTCCTGTCCATCGTGTGGATCCCAACTGTTGCGGTCCGAGAGGTCGGCGCACCCACCGCGGCACGGCATCCCACCTGACCGGGACCATGCTACGTGGCCGAGCCGTCCGGTCGGTGACGGACGAGGGCGACCCCGAAGGTGAGGCCTGACACCGGGGCGGAGGTCGGCATCGCCGCGACCGTTGTCCGACCCGCCTGGCAGAGTGTTCGCCATGGAGCAGCAGGAACAGCGCATGTCGGTTCGCCTCGTCGTCGTGGACCCGGACCTCTCCGCCCAATGCGACCGGGTGGAGAAGCACTTGCTGGCGCCGTTGGCCGGATCCCCCCGAGTGACGGATGATCATGGGCTGTTCGCGGACAGTCTCGACGCCTTCCTGCGCATCCGGGAAACGCTGGCCGCCGCGGTGGCGAGAGGACCGCGGGTGTGGACGCCGAACGGCCGCTGGGAACACGAGGGCCTGCGCATCCTCACCCTGCCCACCGCGGAGACGGACGTGCTGTACGCGCTGCTCCGCGAGCTGTCCGGTGCCCTGGTGGCGCCGCGGGACCTTCCCGACCCGTCAGGCCTCGCCGCCGCACTCCACGGCGGCGTCCTTTCGGCGGCGGAGCCCGCGGTGGGCCTCGTCGGGGCGTTGGCGCGCGTCCTGTCGATGGTTGACCTCACGCCCGACGCCGACGCCGACACCCTCTTCGCGGCAGTGGAAGCGGCCGACGGCGAGGACGTGAGGCTGACCTACGCACAGGAGGAGGCGTGGCAGCGTCTCGCCCACCGGGTCACCATGCTGCTGACCGAGTCCGCTCCGCTGCACCGCTTCCTGTAGTCGACGACCCGGGACGGGATCACGCCCTACCGGATTCAGGCGTACGACTCGGGGGCCGGCGGTGCTCGCCCAGGCGCACCTGCTCCTCGTGGCCGTCGGGAAAGCGCACCTCAACGGTGTTCCCGGCTGTCACCGCGGCGTGCGTGCCCGTGCGCAGAGCGTGCGGGTCGCGGTGGACGGACGGGTCGGCGGTGAGGACCACGAGGGTCACCAGCAGCAGGGTGCCGCCGGGATGCGTCGAGGTGAGCAGGGGAGTGGCGGCGTAGCGGCCGTAGGCGTTGTGGCCGCGGGTGTGCGCGACGGTGCCGTGGTGCGGAGCGTGCGCGGCCGGATCGCCGAGCAGGTTCACCAACGCGGTGGTCAGACCGTCCTGGCGACGGGCCAGCGCCCACCCCGGGCCCGTGTCGCCGGCGGGCGGGGCGGTGTCGCAGGCCACGGCCCAGCCGCCTTCGCGCACCGTGGTGCCGGCCGGCGCCTCGACCTGGTGCACGCGCACCTCCCACGCGCGGTGGACCACGCTCATTGTGGTGATGCGCGAAGGCGTCTCCCTCTTTGGCCCCAGCGGCGCATGCCACGACGCCGCCTGGCGGCCGTCGGCGTACAGCGGATGGATGCGCCCGCGACGGGAGGCACCCGAGGTGCCCAGCAGCGCGAGATGGTTGTCCGGGCCGGGCGGCTCCTCGGCGGGCGGCGTCTGCGGGGCGGTGGCGCTGGAGTAGGCGAACCGCGTGTAGTGCGCGTTGTCCTCGGACTCGGCCGGGTCCGGCGGCAGCCGGTCGCTGCCGTGATTGACCAGCCGTACGATCCCGTCGGCGGACGTGGAGTGCAGCAGCCACCCGGGAGCGGGCAGGGCCACCTGGCGGTCCGCCGTCTCGACGGGGCCCGGCTCCTCGGGGGCCGTCCACACCGGGTGGTCGGCGGGCAGCAGCAGTCCGAGGAACGCCTTGCTCGCCCAGTACGGGGAGGCGGGACCCGAGTAGCGCTGGGTGACGGGGCGGAAGGGCCGGTACCACCCCAGGCTCAACAGGCCCTGCTCGTCCGGGACTCCGCGCTCGGCGAAGTGCTTCAGGGCGCCGGAGGCCAGCCGGCGGGTGAGGCCCGGCGGAAGGGGCGTGGCGTCGGCGAGGGCGCCGGCCCACAGCGGTGCGGCGGTGGCGAAACGGTAGGTGAGAGACCGGCCCTGGTGCACGGGCGCGCCGTCGGAGCCGAAGAAGTACTGGTGCACGGCGAGGAACTCGCGCAGCCGCTCGCGGTGCCGGGCCACTGCGCCGGGGTCGGCGCGCGGCCCTGCGATGCGTGCCCACAGTGCTGGATACAGGTGCAGCGCCCAGGCGTTGTAGTAGTCGAACTTCCGCCCGTCGCCGTCGGTGTACCAGCCGCCGCCCCGGTACCAGTCCTCCAGGCGCCCGAGCCCCGCGTCGATCTCGGCACGGCTGTGCGGGGCGCCGACGGAGGCGAGGAACTCCTCCGTGATGACCTGGAACAGCCGCCAGTTGGAGTCGTTGACCCGCGCGCCGACGAACCCGCCGAGCCAGGCAACGACCCGCTGCCGTACGCCGTCGTCGAGCCGGTCCCAGAGCCACGGCCGCGTCTCGTGCAGGGCGATCGCGACGGACGCGGCCTCCACCATCGGCTGGGCTCGGTCGCGGATGGGCGGCCAGCGCTCGGCGCCGTACGGATCGGTGCCGGCGGCGAGCCCGGCCGCGTACCGCTCGATCAGGGCGGGGCCGGCCTGCCCGCCGGAGCCGGCGATACGGAAGGCGGCGAGCAGGAAGGAGCGGGCGAAGCCCTCCAGGCCGTCCGACCACGGGCCGGAGTGGCTCGCCGGGCCGGGCAGC
Organism: Streptomyces sp. SAS_270; assembly: GCF_052543295.1. Lineage (NCBI taxonomy): Bacteria > Bacillati > Actinomycetota > Actinomycetes > Kitasatosporales > Streptomycetaceae > Streptomyces > Streptomyces sp. SAS_270. The sequence continues at coordinate 91,825 of NZ_JBMNDS010000026.1, read as the reverse complement.
CGGTACTGGGCCAACTCCGGTGAGGCGTACGGCAGAAGGCCGTCCAGGAGGCGGTCGGCCGTCGCCTCCCAGTGGAGGCGGGTCCAGCCGGTGAGCGGGGAAAGTGCGGGGTCGGAGGGCGGCAGGCGGCCGGCGTCGGCCGAGAGGTGCGGCGCGGTCATGCGGGGGTGGGTCCTCCGTCTGTCACAGGCCGCGCCCCGGCGGGGGTGCAGCGACGCTGTCGCGTACGACGATGTGGGTGCCGAGCAAGTGGTGGGCGCCCGCCGCCTGTTCGGGGTCGCGCAGGGCGAGGCGAACGGCGGCCCGGCCCAGTTCCTGGGACGGTGTGCGGACCGTGGTGAGCGGCGGGTTGAAGTCCTCCGCGAGCGGGATGTCGTTGTATCCGACGATCGAGATGTCGTCCGGCACCCGCAGGCCGGCCTCGCTGATGGCGCGGATGGCGCCGGCGGCGACCATGTCGTCACCGGCGACCACGGCGGTGAACTCCCGCTTGTCCTTGAGCAGTTCGGCCATCGCCCGGTGCCCGGCGCCGCGACCGAGGCCGCAGTCGACGACGTGCCCGGCCTCGGCCGGCAGGCCGTGTTCGGCGAGTGCGGCCCGGTAGCCGGCGACGCGGGCGTCCAGGGTGGTGTTGCCGGGCAGGCCGCCGAGGAAGACGATCCTGCGGTGTCCCGCCGACAGCAGGTGGCCGGTGACGGCGCGGGCCCCGGCCTCGTTGTCGAACTCGACGACCAGCGCGGGGATGTCGGCGTCCGGCGCGGGCCGCCCGCACAGCACAAGGCGGGCCCCGGCGGCGTCGAGGGCCTGCGCGTAGTGCGCGACCCGCTCCCGGTAGGCGTCGTCCTCGACGACACCGCCCACCAGGATCACCAGGCGGGCGCCCTCCTCCCGCATCAACTGGACGAACTCCAGCTCCCGTTGCGGATCCCCGCCGGTGGCGCCGACCAGGCAGAGCCAGCCGCGTTCGGCCGCCTCCGCCTCCACGCCCTCGGCGACCTGGGCGTAGAAAGGGCTGGTGACCTGCCGCAGGACGACGGCGACCATCTTGCGACCGCCGCCGACCAGGGCGCGGGCGTGGGCGTTGGCGACGTAGTCGAGCGCCTGTGCCGCCCGCAGCACCCTGGTGCGGGTGGCAGGGGGGACCGGGTAGTTGCCGCTGAGCACGCGCGAGACCGTGGCCACGGACACACCCGCCCGCTCCGCCACCTCGCGGATCGTGACCCGCCCCTTTGTCGCCATGTCGTTCCCCGTTCCTGTTCGCCGTGATCTGTCCGCCGGTGCCGCCTCACGCGTTGGCGGCGTACTCCTTGGCGTATTCCTGGGCCATTCTGTCGCCGCCGCGCGAACGCCATTTCTTGACGGCGGCGTCGTATTCGGACAGCGGGCTGCGTCCGGCGATCACGGCGGTGATCGTGTCCTCCATCAGGGCCTTGAGAGTGGTGCCCTGCGCGGTGTTGGCGCGGGACTGCAGCCCGTACGAAGCGTTGCGGATGGCGACCGGAACCACCTTCTGCTGCCAGGCGTGCAGGGCGCGGACCGCCTCGGGCCGCTCCGGAACGAACAGCACCTGCGGTCCCTCGGCGAGGTATTTGAAAGGCAGGTTGGTGATGTTCTCGACCTCGCCGAGCTTGGTGGGCTGCGGTGCGCCGTCCTTGCCCCGGGTGAAGTGGGGGCCCTCCAGGCCGTAGTGCGTGAGTTCCCACTCCTTCGTGCCGAACGGGGCGGCCAGGTAGTCGAGGATGCGCAGCAGGAGTTCGACGCGCTCCTTCTTCGCCTTCTTCAGCACGGTGTAGCCGAAGGAGCGGCGGGCGGCGACGACGCCGCCGGCCGTCCCGTCCACGCCGTACGGCAGCGCGGGCGCCGGCGTCAGCAGACCCTCGGAGTCGGGGTACAGCGCCTGGTATGCGCCGAAGCCGTTCTGCATGGAGCCGGCCGTCCCGTTGAGGAACAGCGTGCTCAGGTCGGCCGACGACAGCGAGGTGGCGTCGGGGTGGTAGGAGCCGTTCTTGCGCAGCTGTGCCTGGTAGACGACGGACGCCTTGAAGCGTTCGTCCTCGAAGCCGGAGTGGAAGACGCCCTTGGCGTCGACCGACCAGCCCTGCGGCGCGTTGTGGGCCGCCGAGTGGACGGCGTTGCCGAACAGCGAGCCGGTCGCGGCGCCCAGCGCGTATGTCTTCCCGTGCGTGGCCTTCTTGGCGACGGCGGCGAAGTCCGCCGAGGTCCAGCCCTCCTTCATGCCCGCGCCGGTGAACATGCCCTGGTTGACCCACAGGGTGGACCCGGGCAAGGGCCGTTCGAGCGGGATGCCGTAGATCTTGCCGCCGATGCGGCCCATGTCGCGCCAGGCATGGGTGGGGATGCCCGCCAGGTTGGGGTAGTCCTTTACGGACGCGCCGGACAGGAACGGGGTCAGGTCCTCGGCCCGCTTCTGCACGAACTGCGCCTCGCGGGGCAGGACGAAGCCCGAGAAGATGTTGATGATGTCGGGCAGGTCGTCGGCGTCACCGGCCATCACCGTGGCCATCTTCTTCTGGTAATCGGCCTGCGAGATGACGGTGAACTCGATCTTGACGCCCAGGGCCTTCTCGACGGCCCGCCAGTACTGGTTCTGCGCCCTTCCCTTCGGGGGTACGCCGAAGGTGACGGCCATGACCTTGACCGTGGAGCCGTCTCCCGGGGTGCGGGCGACCGAGGTGGTCAGGTCGGCGGGGTAGGAGGTGTAGCCGGGCTGGACGCCGGCGTCGGTGGGGGCGAGGTCGGGCTTGGGTCCGGTGGCAGCGGCGTAGGCGGGCCACGGGGCCAGCTTCTTGCCCGCGTTGGAGACGTCGCCGTCGTCGGATCCGGTGGAGCAGGCGGTCAGCAGACCGGGGACGGAGACTGCGGCGCCGCCCGCGGCCATGGAACGCAGCAGGGTGCGTCGGGACATTCTGGGCATGGGCGAATGACCTTTCTGGATGCGGCTCTTGAGGGCAGGACCAGATGTTTGATGTGGCGTCAGCTCTTGATGGCGCCGGTGAGCACGCCCTTGGTGAAGTACTTCTGCAGGAAGGGGTAGACCAGCAGGATCGGCACGGTGGCGATCACGAGGACGGCCATCTGGATGGTCTGCGGTGCGTTGACCGTGGCTTCGCCGGTGGTGGTGTCCGTGAGCCCGGAGCCGGCCACCACGTAGGTGCGCAGCACCTGTTGGAGCGGCCAGTGGTCGCTCTCCAGGTAGAGCGAGGCATAGAACCAGGAGTTCCAGTACGCCACCGCGTAGAAGAGGCCGACGACCGCGAGCGCCGCCTTCGACAGGGGGATCACGATCGTCCACAGCACACGCCAGTCCCCGGCGCCGTCCAGCCGCGCGGCCTCGTACAGCTCCTCGGGGATCCCCTGGAAGAAGCCGCGCAGAACAACGAGGTTGAAGACGTTGACCAGTACGGGCAGGACCAGGGAGGCGTAGCTGTCGAGCAGTCCGAGTTCCTTGACCACCAGGAAGCTCGGGATCATGCCGGGCGGGAAGAGGAAGGTGAACAGCACCAGCAGGAGCACCGGCTTGCCGCCGAAGACTCCGGGGCGGGACAGGGCGTAGGCGAGTGTCACGGTGCAGACGAGGCTGAGCAGCGTGCCGACGATCGTGACACCCGCGCTGACGCCGAGAGCGTGGGTGACGATGCCGCCGTCGAGGATGTCCCGGTACGCCTTCAGGGTCGGGTCCTTGGGCCACAGCACCCAGCCGCCGTTGGCCACCACCTCGCGCTGCGAGGCGAGCGAGGTCGACAGGATCACCAGGAATGGCACGCAGACCAGCAGGACGACCACAGTGAGGGCCACCGCCTTGGCGGCCTGGGTGGCGGGCCGCGGCTTCTCCATCCAGCCGGGCCGGGCATGAGCGCTCACTTGTAGACCCCCTGTTCGCCGAGGCGGTGGGCGACCTTGTTGGCCGCGTACACGAGGAGCGCGCCGACCAGGCCTTTGAACAGGCCCGCTGCCGCGGCGAATCCGTAGTCACCGCCGACGATGCCCTGGTAGTAGACGAAGGTGTCGATGATCTCGGCGGCCTGCGGGCCGACCGCGTCGCGCTGGAGCAGCATCTGCTCGAAGCCGACGGAGAGGATGTCACCGAGCCGCATGATGAGCAGCAGCACGACCACCGGACGGATGGCGGGCAGAGTGATGTGCCAGAAGCGCCGCCAGGGACCGGCCCCGTCGATCGCGGCGGCCTCGTACTGCTGCTCGTCGACCTGGGAGAGTGCGGCGAGGAAGATGATCGTGCCCCAGCCGGCGTCCTTCCAGATCACCTGCGCGACGACGAGCGGTTTGAAGGCGTCCGGGTTGCCGATGATATCGACGGTGTGCAGACCCGCGTCGCCGAGATAGCTGTTCACCATGCCCGTGTCACCCAGGACCTGCTGGAACAGCGCGACCACGATCACCCATGAGATGAAGTGCGGAAGATACGCCACCGACTGCACGAAGCGGCTCACCGAGCTCCAGGTCAGGCTGTGCAGCAGCACGGCGAGCGCGAGCGGGACCGGGAAGTAGAACACGATCTGGAGGAACGCGATCCAGAGGGTGTTGAGCACCGCGTCCCAGAACTCGGCGTCCTGGAACATCCGTTGGAAGTTGTCGAGGCCGACCCAGGGGCTGCCCCAGATGCCGTCGAAGGGGACGTAGTCCTTGAAGGCGATGACGTTGCCGGCGAGCGCTCCGTAGTGGAACACCAGGAAGTACGCGAGAGCGGGCACCATCAGCAGGGACAGCGTCCTGCTCCGGTGTTTGTGAAAACCTTTTCGCTTCATTGGAGCGCCTGTCGGGTGACGGGATGAGGGGCTCGCCGTCGATTTTCCAGGGCGCTCGCGCAGCAACGCTGCCACGGAGCCTCCTCGGCTGCGGGTAGGGAGTGAAGGGAAGTTAAAACGTTTTCAGAGGCGGGTCAACACCTCTGGCGCAGATCCGTGGCCGGCTTCCGGCCTTGGGGGGAGCGGATGTGCAGTTTCGGACGAGAGGACTTGATGTGGCGTCAACCGGTCGGCGGAGCAACGCACTTCCGCGAAGATTGGCGCGCGGGCGGCTGACCGGGGCGAGGCTGTCAGGCGGAGGCGGGCGGCGCCTGGGCGCACCGCTCGTCACGGGTGCCCTTCACGGGAGGGTCCACGTGGCGTGCCAGCTTGCGGCCAAGTGCCTGACTTGGCGCTTCGATACAACGGTGGGTCAGCACGCACAGTGGCAACAGCACGGCGAAGAACGCCACTTCGAGCACAACCTCGTCTCGGCGCCAACGGCCGAACAGGCCGTCGATCACGGCGAGCAGCACCGGATGCACCAGATACACCGAGTAGCTGATCGTTCCCAGCCCGGTCAGCCAACGCGGTATCCGCCGATGACGCCACGCCAGGCCGGCACCGAAGGTGAGCACGGCCAGCAGGAAGGCCACGATCCAGCCGCGTCGCGTGTACTCGGTGCCGCGACTGTGCGCGTACGCACTCCCCACGGCGCAGGAGACCACCACGGCGGCTGTCGACGCCGCACACCACCAGCTGCTCCGGCCCGTGTCGGCCCGGTAGACGACGGTGCCCAGGAACATCACGGCGAGGATCACCAGGCCCTCCCACATGGGGACGGTGCCATTGAAAAGCACGAGAACGAGCGCCAGCACGCCGCCCAGTACGCCCCCGAACACGCGCAGCGCGGGCGAGCCTGAGCTTGCGCAGCAGATGGCGACCACCAGGATGATCGAGGCGAACACGATCAACGGACCGGTACCGATCGCGCCGGAGAGGGCGGAGGACGCAACCATGCCCCCTGCCGTGCAGCTCACGGCGGCGAACACGCCCAACGTGACGGCGACGGCCGCCGACCGCTGGTGCAGACGGACCGTGAAGAGCGCAACGACCAGCAGGTAGAAGGCCATTTCGTAGGAGAGCGTCCACAGCACGAGAAGGAGATCGCGCGTCCCGAGCACCTCTTGGAGCAGGGTGACGTGGGCGAGGACCACGGTGGCTGCGCTCTGGCGGCCGAAGTCGTCGCGGATCTGGGCGACGCCCGCCAGGTGAAGTGCGAGGACCGCGGTGACGGCAGCCGCGCAGAGCGGGTAGATGCGGAAGATCCGTCCGATCCAGAAGGTCCGGATGCGGCCCCGGCGTTCGAGCGACGCAGGGATGATGTAGCCGCTGACGAGGAAGAACACCATGATGGCGTACCGACTGGTGTTGAACTGAGGCATCAGCTCCCGCCGGAACTCCGCCATGAAGGTGTACGACGAGTGGTCAAAGGCCACGACGAGTGCCGCGATGCCGCGCAGGGCATCCAGCCACGCCAACCGCGAGGGAGCGGTCGGCGTATCGGATACGGATAATCGGGGCGGCGCTGAGGGCAGCCGCTTCGGCGGCTGAGAGACGGAGAGTGGGGGTTCCATACCCATTGTCACGTGTCGGCTTGCGCCGATATTCAGCTCCACGCCGATCAATTTCCGGCATGTCGGTTCCCTCCCCGGACAAGGACGGTGCCGAAGCCTGCGCCGTGGCGATCAGTTGATCAACGAACCGACGGGCCCCGGCTCCAGGTCCGCAGGACGACCTCCCGCCCCTTCGAGATACGGATGACCGGCTCGTCGCCCGTCAACACGAACCCGGTCGCCCCGGCCACCGCCTCGCTCGCGGCGTTGCCCGCCTCGATGCGCAGCAAGGTGCGCCGCGCCCCGGTGGTGCGCTCGGCGTATCCGGCGAGGAGCCGCACCGCGTTGGAGGCCAGGCCGCGCCCTCGGTGTGCGGCCCCGACGCCGTAGGCCAGTTCGACGTCCCTCGGGTCGGAGGCGCTGAGGAACAGCAGGACCTCACCCAGTGGTCGGACGCCGTCCGTGGTGATGGCGAGTTGCACGGACTGCCCCTGGGCGCGCTTGTCGTGAGCCGCGGCGAGATACGCCCTTGCCGCTTCGACGTCGAACGGGGAGGCCACCGGCGTCCATCGGTCGATCTCGGAATCGTCGTACAAGGCGACCAGGTCCGCCACGTCGTCGTCGGACCACTCCCGCAGCCGTATGCCGAATCCTTCGAGTCGTAGTACGTCGGGCAGGATGAACGTCGGTCGGCTGTCCATGGGTTGATCCTCCCGCGAGTGTGTCGCCGCGGCCAAGGGGGCATCCCCGGTTCGCTGTGATCTCCTCGGCGACCGGGCCGTCGAGGGGGTCGCGGACGCAGTCGTGGTCAAGCGTGAGTGCGGGATGCGGCAGGTGACACGGTCGGGAGCGCGGCACTCTGCAGAGCGGTGATGCGCTGGATGACGCACAGCACGAGGCCCGCCGCGGCGAGGTTGAACGCTTCCGACACCACGAGGAGGGGCAGCGAGGTTCCCTTGCTGAACTGGGACCCCGCCGCGAGCAGCCCGTGTCCAACCCATGCGACCCACCAGGCGTTCACCAGGGCGTCCTTGCTTCCCTTCTCCGCCGCCTCGGTGCTGCTTGCCCGCTGCACATCAAGGAGGAGTCCTCGCGGGACCCACAGGTTGACCACGGGTATGAGCCAGGCGACGACGGCCCAGACCGCGGACCCGTCGCCGGCGACATGTGCGTTCCGTCGGCAGCGGCTGAACCACACCAGGAAGAGCACGACGGCCGCCGTCATGACGTACACGAACACCATCGACGCGAATCCCGACCTGCTCGGCGACGCGTCCGTGGGGTGCAGTCGGTGATCCCTGACAGCCACCACCCGGAACACATCCGCGACAGCTCCCACGCCTATCGCGGCCTGCGCGAAGCGTGCGAGGAGCCAAGGTGCCTTGTCGACAGAACCGGTCACGGTGGGAGACCTACTCTTCACGGGAGCCTGCGCTGTGGCCGCGCGGCGGGGGATATCGGCGCCTCGGATCATAGGCTTCCCCCATCCTGGGTTGACATGCAAGTAAATGCCTGCATAACTTTGAGTGTGCGATCAGAGGACGACCTTGCGATGGACCAGGTCTTCAAGGCGCTGGCCGACCAGACCCGGAGGCGGCTGCTGGACCGGCTGCACGAGCACGCCGGGCAGACGCTCGGTGAGCTGTGCGAGCACATCGACATGACGCGCCAGTCGGTGACCCAGCACCTGGGTGTCCTGGAGGCCGCCAACCTGGTCAGCACGGTGCGGCGGGGACGCGAAAAGCTGCACTACCTCAACCCGGTGCCGCTCCACGAGGTCCAGGAGCGGTGGATCGACAAGTTCGAGCGCCCGCGCCTGCGCGCGCTGAGCGCTCTGAGGCAACGAGCCGAGGAAGCCATGACGGACAAGCCGAACTTCGTCTACGTCATCTACATCCGGAGCACGCCCGAGAAGGTCTGGGACGCGCTCACCGACGCCGACCTCACCGCCGCCTACTGGGGCCACAGCAACGTGTCGGACTGGCGGCCCGGCTCCCGGTGGGAACACCGGCGCACCGACGGTTCGGGCATCGCCGACGTCATCGGCACCGTAGTGGAGAGCGACCGCCCCGCACGCCTCGTGACCACCTGGGCCGCACCCGAGGACGAGGGTCAGGAGGACAAGTGCACCCGGGTCACCTACGACATCCAGCCGCACGCCGACATCGTCCGGCTCACCGTGACCCACGAGGACCTGCCCGACGAGGCGGCGCTGAGCGACGCGGCCTCCGGCTGGTCGGCGGTGCTGTCCAACCTGAAGTCCCTCATCGAGACCGGTAGTCCGCTGCCGCAGGAGCCGTGGCTCATGCCGGGCCGCTGAGCCCGTACGGCGAGACCGGCCCGCTCGTGACAGGCCGGCCCGCGGTTTCCTTCCGTGCTGCCGGGGCTACGCCCGGGTGTTGCTGCCCCTCGCCGTGAGCGCGCACAGCATCCCCAGCACCACGGCCAGTGCGCCGATGATGATGCTGTTGAGCGCGACACCGGTGTCCGGGCTGTCGCCGACGACCCATGGAGAGATGATCATCCATGTGCCCATCGCGCAGATCGCCCAGCTCAGGCCGTACATCCTCTCCGGTGTGACGGTGAACCCGAGAGCCAGCAACGCGATCGCAATACCCATGATCAGGTTGTGGGTCACGAGGGCGGGCTGACTTGTCGTGTAGTGGAGTATCCACGGGGATACGGCGCAGTACAGACCGAGAAGGAACACCGGTCCGTCCACGAGCGCCACATCGCGACCACCGAGCATGCGGTCGTACCGAGCGCGCATTTCGGAGGCATCAGGGTGGCTGGTGATGTCACCTCTGGTGTGCGAGACGTTGGCCATGACTCGTCTCCTTCGATCTCTGCAGGCCTGACCGCGTCTGGTGAGCTGTGCGGTTAGCGCCGCTTATGCATATTCTGCACTTATTTTCTCTTTATGTGTAGAGGTGGGCGGGTCCAAGGGGGCGTGAGGGGCGAGATCCGCCGCCCTGCTCCAGGGTGCGATCGCCGCGGGAGTCGTCAGTGCTGCTCCGGCTTGTTCCGCCATCTCCAGCGCCACAGGCCGTCCGCCCGGTCGTCGTACTCGAAGCCGGGACCGAGTGGCCCCACACGTTCGTACGCCTCCTCGGTCCGCGGATCGTCCTGCCTGGCGAGACCGTAGGCGCCCGCCAGGCGCAGCAGTCGGTCGTCCTCGTCGAGCAGTGCCATGAACGCGTCGGCGACGGCCGGCGTGCGGTCGTCCGACCTGGACAGGGTGGCCGCGGCGCAGGCCCGTACGTCAGGGTCCGTGTCCCGGATCAGCGCCAGCAGCGCCTGCCGGGCTTCGGAGAAGGGAGCGATGGGATCGACGGCCGGGCCGATCGCCTCGCACACGGCGCAGCGCACCGCGGCATCGGGGTCACGCGCCAGGGTGAGCAGCGTGGTCGTGGCGGCGTCGGTGAGGACGGCGTCGTTCGTGATGAAGCAGTCGGGCACCTCGCGACGTACGCGGGGATCCGGGTGGTCGGCGTAGCGCAGGCCGAAAGCCTCCTGGTCCGGGTGTTCGTAGGTGTTGTACGTACTGAGGACCTGGGCGAGCACGGGGCTGTCCGTCTCCTCGGCTGCCCAGGCGGCCAGGAGTTGACTCTCCGCCTTCGCGTACGAGTGACGGTTGGAGCTCTCGAACAGCAGCCTGATCCGCAGGTAGGAGAGCACGAACAGCCGGTGGTCCGGCGACGGGTGGTGACGGAAGGCCACCACGGCCGACCAGGTCTCCTTGCTGCGACGAAGAGCGAGGACGAAGCGGGACGCGGACCAGTTCACGTGGTTCTCGTCGGGCGGGCGAACGGCGCGGGCCACCAGTTCGTCGACCGGGGCCAGGATGCGGAAGGCCCACTCCAACTCGGTGAGGACGGCGCCGTGCCCCGCCCGGACCGTGAGTCCGCCGAGGGACACCTGATCGACGTGGTTGTTCTCGTGGTCCTGAACCAGCAGGGTTTCCGCTGGGCCGAAGGCTCCGGTCCTGCGACGCAACTCCTCGGCCGCGCCCGTCTCGTACCAGTTCCGGGCGGCGGCGAGGAGCCCTTCCCGTTCCGCCGGCGAGAGCCGAAGCAGTGGCTGGGGGCCCAGGACCGCCGTGACCATCGCCGGAGAGCCGAGATCGACGGCCCGCAGCAGCGGCGTCGTACCGTCCGGCAGCGCTTGGTCGGGGTCCGCGCCGCCCTCCACCAGGGCCTCGGCGACCTCGGTGTCGTACGCCGCCACGGCCGAGCACAACACCGGCAGCCCGTCCCTACCCACGGCGTTGGGATCCGAGCCCTCTTCCAGTAGCGCACGCACCGCGTCCGCGTCCCCTGCCTGCGCCGCCGATACGAGTCTGTCGTCCAGGCTCTCCACGTGACTGCCGTGTCCCGGCGATTTCATCCGTCCCCCTGGTTGTGCGGCGAGTTGCTACGCGGTGAGCAGCCGGGCAATGGCGCGGCGCGCCCGCGCGGGTGTCCGCGGATCGCGATGAAGCTGGATGGACTGGTTGGCCGCCAACACCACGCCGTCGAGTTCGAAGGCCACCTGGTCCACGTCGGTGTCGGGCGGTAGTTCCCCGGCCTCGACTGCGGTGCGCAGCTCCGCCCTCACGTAGGCCGACCAGGCGGCGAGCGCTTCGAGGACCGCATCGCGGATCGGGCCGGGGCGACCGTCGAACTCGGTCGCGACGGAGGTGAGGAAGCAGCCTCCGTGGCCCTCGGCCTCGGCCATGTAGTCGACCCACTCGTCAAAGGCGCGCGTCAGCCGCCGGGTGCCCGGTTCCGCGCCGACGGCGCGCGCGGGCACGCGCAGCCGGAAGCGTTCGACCGCCGAGGCCAGCACGGCGAGTTGCAGTGCCTCCTTGCTGCCGAAGTGGCCGATCACTCCTGCCTTGCTCATCCCCAGGTCGGTCGCCAGGCGGCCGATGGTGAGACCTTCCAGTCCCTCGGAGGTGGCCAGGGCGAGGGCACTGGTGATGATCCGGTCGCGGGTGGCGGCGGTTTCGGCAACGGACTTGCGCGGGCTCATGAACTCACCTTAACCTAACGACCGTTCGCTATTAGCTCACGAACGTTCGTTATCTATATGGCGCCCGCCCTGCGGCACACCTGTCGGCGCGTGAAGGAGATTCACCATGAAGATCCACCACCTCAACTGCGGTTCTCTGCGGACGATCGACACAGCGGAGGGCAGCCTTCCCGCGATCTGCCACTGCCTCCTGGTCGAGACCGACCGCGACGGTCTCGTCCTGGTCGAAAGCGGTATCGGTACGGCCGATGTGGCACGGCCCGAGGAGAGCCTGGGGGCGGAATTCGTCGGGCGGGCCCAACCGGTTCTCGACCTGGAGGAGACCGCCGTGCACCAGGTCGTCCGCCTGGGCTTCAGCCCGCAGGACGTCCGGCACATCGTCCTGAGCCATCTCGACCTCGACCACGCCGGCGGACTGCCCGACTTCCCCTGGGCCAAGGTCCACCTGAGCGAGGCCGAGCACCGCGCGGCGATGGCGGCACCCGGGGCCCACCCCGAGGACCGCCTGCGCTACCGCCCCGCCCAGTGGGCCCACCGGCCGCACTGGGTGACCTACCCGGAACCCCGAGGAGACGCCTGGTTCGGCTTCGACGCGGTCCGCCCCTTGGAGGGAATGGACGCGGAGATCCTGCTCGTCCCCCTCGGCGGCCACACCCGGGGGCACAGCGCGATAGCCGTCGAGGACGCCGACCGGTGGCTGCTGCACTGCGGGGACGCCTACTACTTCCACCGCGAGATCGACCCCGACCGCCCGCAGGGGCACTCCGGCATGGACATACTCCAGCAGATCACCGAGGTGGACAGGCCGCTGCGGCTCGGCAACCATGCCCGTCTGCGGGAACTGGTGCGGCTGCACGGCGACGAAGTGGACGTCTTCAGCGCACACGACCCGTGGGAACTGGCGCGGTACACGGCGGACGGGGGACTGGGTGCGGACGTCGAGTGAGGAAGAGCCGACGGCGAGGCCGTCTCCGGAGACAACAGCACGGTCGTCTCCGGAGACGCGGTGGGAGCGATGGCCCCCGGAGGCGCTGATGTCGAGGCTGCCCCCGGAGCTCTGGGCAACGCCGTACGTCGGCAGGCGCTTTCCGGGGTCACCGGCCGTGGCCGAGAAGCCGGGCCTCACCGAAGGGGCCAACTGTCAGCTCTTCGCCTACGAAGTACTCCGCCACTTCGCTCTGCACGTCCCCGCATGGCGGTCGAGCGACCTGTGGGCGGACACAGGACGCACCGAGCGGGTGCGCGTCTCCCGGCCACTGGACCTGGCCCTCTTCAACGCCGGTGACGACGCCTGGGGCGCGCATGTGGGCGTGGTGGTGGGGGAGGACCAAGTCCTGCATCTCTGCGCCGAGTTGGGCCGGCCCGCCGTCTGGCGCCTGGAGGAGTTCACCCGGCGGGAACGCTACCGCACGCTGCTCGGTTTCAAGCGAGTGCTGCCCGAGGACGGGTCACGAAGCGGTGATGAGCGTACGGAGTCGTAGGCGCCGAGGTCAGCCGGGCGCTCGCTGCCCACGCACACTTCGCGAAGGCGTCGTTGGTCGGGGCCGACACGGTGATGTTCTGCGCGTTGTTCAGGGTGTCGACAAGACCGGCCTTCTTCACCGCCGTGACCGGCGTGGACAGGGCGGGGTTGTTCGAGGCCGCCGTGGCCACCGGGTCCTTGGGCATACCGACAAAGGAGCCCGCGCCACCCTTCGGCACGGAGGAACATGCCGGGCCGAAGGGCTCGTCCGTGGTCATCCGGTCGCTCTGTCGGACGACTGTTGGCGGACGGCATCGCGTCGGCCGCCTTGGTGTCCGTGCCCCGCCGTCCGAACACGCGGTCAGTGCCAGCAGTGCTGCGATGGCGAGCGCAAGAAGCGTCACCGGCGTTGGCCGGCGAGGGAGAGTGACGACCAGGTCCTGGCTGAGCCCAGGGGGCGGTTGCCAGGGCATCTCGTGGGACCGGGCGGCGCAGTGAGTCCATTGAAGGGAAGCCGACTCGGTGTGTGGCGCCTCCGGAACAGTCCTGTCCCCTGGGGACGGTGACTGCGCCTTATACCGTCACGAAAGTCGTCAGGCTCTGAGCGGGTAGCTGGCCGGTGAAAGAGCCGTTCGACACGGTGATCCTGCTCTGGGACGCGAGGTTCCTGCTTGCGTCCGTCAGCCAGGAGGACACGCCGGACGAGGCATTGTTCTGCAGGGTGAACTGCTGACTCACCTGAGAGGTCCCCTTGTTGACGGCGACGATGACCACCCGGGAACCGCTCCCCTTGTAAGCCGAGAGGTAGACGTTCGGCTGCGGGTTCGGGGTCACTGCGATCCGCACGTGCCCTGGGCGGACGTACTTGGAGAAGTGCGCCATGGCGGCACCGCGCTTGCTGATCCGCCCGTCCTCCCGCATCGGCCCGTAGCCGCGCCTGATGTACCACCACACGTACGCCTGGAACTCGGCATCCACCATCGCACGGTGGACGTGTTCTCCCACGTCCAGCGCTTGTGGCCACAGGTCGGCCGAATCGCTGCTGTTGGGGTAGTAGACCTCGGTCATCCATAGCTCCTTGCCTGCGCCCTTCTGCTTGAAGAGGGGGTAGGGGAAGTTCTGGAACGAGGTGCCGTAGAGGTGCGCCCCGAGTATGTCCAGGTTGGCGAGGGCTCCGGGGTCGTTGAGGATCGGGTCCGAGAAGCTCTTGACGTACTGGAAGGACTCCGGAGCGATGACCTTGGTACTGATCGACCCGGCGTTCTCCCGCAGGAACCTGGTCATCTCGGTCGGGGTCCACCAGGTCCAGTCGTGGGCGTAGTCGGGCTCGTTCTGCACGGAGATGGCATACAGGTTCACGCCGTTGGTCCGCATGAACGCGACGAAGTCGTTCAGGTGCTGCGCATAGGCGCCGTACATGGTGTACCGGAGCCGCTTCGCGTCGGTCTGTTGGCCGTGGACGAAGGTCTCGACCATCTGGGCGGGGGGATTCCAGGGCGATGCGAAGACCGTGGCCCCGAGCTCGATTGCCCGCTTGGCCGTAGCGACCTCACGGCTCCAGTTCGCCCTGTCCTCGGAGACGAAGATTCTCAGCACGGAGAATCCGAGCTGTCCTTCGCCGTTGCCAAACGCCGTGTCTCGCTGGGCAGACGTAAGGTCGCCGATCCAGAGCGGGTGGTTCATGCCGCCGAACCCCCGAATCGTCTGCCGGGTCGCCGACGGGTCGACCGTCACGGCGGCCGTCGCCAAGGATGGTGCTCGGGACGCTGCCACCGCTGGCGCCGCGGCCGCGAGGACCGGCAGGGCACTCATGGTCGCCAGTACGGCTCGACGACTTGGAAACTCCGTACCCGTGGTGCCGGTGACACTCCGGTGTAACGACATTGCTCCTCCTCTGGACGTGGCGCTGATGTGTGCTTCGCGTCCGCGACTCGCTGATTCGACGTCGTTCCCCTTGTGTGGCCACCTGCTTCGGCATCGCAGGCACGCGCCACCACCTGGTCATCTGCCGACCCACTGCGGCCCCGCAGGGGGGCGAAAGTTTCGTGACGTGGCCCTGGCAAGGCATCACGCGAGAGGACGGCGCACGGCTCTTCGCGCGGACGGGGACGATGCGGACAGTCCATGGAACCGACGTGCCGGATCGGGGGTGTGGGAGCGCTCCCTCCTCATCGAATGTTTCGGGGGCTGACCGATCGTGTGGCGGTGTAGGGACCGTAGGATCACCCCCCTCCGGCGTCAAGGGCTTGGGGAGTCCGCCTCCACCGGGGGCATACTCCGCCCGCCGCGTGCGGGACGCCGTCGCCGCTCTTGCGGACAGGTACGGCGCCGTCGTACCGGGAAGCCTGGAACTGAGCGTTGTACGGCCGCGGTTGCAGGGCCGACGTGGCCCTGCGCCCTCGGTGACCTCGGTGGCTTCCCCTCAGTCGCGACCGCGGGCCCGCCTGAAGCGGGCCAGCCCCTCGGACAGTTCGACGACGGGATCGGGATAGTCGAAGGCGGCACGGTCGAGACCGGCCAGCCGCCACGGCTCGTGCACGGCGGCTCCCGGGATGCCCGCGAGTTCGGGCACCCAGCGCCGCACATACGCTCCGTCCGGGTCGTGCCGCTTGGCCTGTGCAACGGGGTTGAGGACACGGTTGGGCCGGGTGTCCGTGCCGGTGCCCGCCATCCACTGCCAATTGAGTTGGTTGTCGGCCACGTCACCGTCCACCAGCAGCTCCAGGAAGTGCCGGGCTCCGACGCGCCAGTCCACGTACAGCGTCTTGGTGAGGAAGCTCGCGGTCAGCAGGCGTCCGCGGTTGTGCATCCAGCCCTCATGTCGCAGTTGGCGCATCGCGGCGTCGACGACGGGATAGCCGGTGCGGCCCTCCTTCCACGCGTCGACGTCCTCCCGGGCCGTGACCGGTGACCGCCATGTGTCGTGCTGTGTGCGGTAGTCCGCGGTGGCCGCGT
Source organism: Streptomyces sp. SAS_270 (assembly GCF_052543295.1). Classification (NCBI taxonomy): domain Bacteria; kingdom Bacillati; phylum Actinomycetota; class Actinomycetes; order Kitasatosporales; family Streptomycetaceae; genus Streptomyces; species Streptomyces sp. SAS_270. Next base: position 76,016 of record NZ_JBMNDS010000026.1, on the reverse strand, counting down.
CCGGGCGGGCGGCCAGCACCTGATGGTGGAAGTCACGCCAGGCGAGCTGCCGTACGAAGGCGTCGGCGCCGGGGCCGCCCACTGCGCGGGCGCGGTGCACGAGTTCCACGGGAGAGAGCGTTCCGAAGTGCAGATGCGGGGACAGCCGTGACGTGGCATCGCCGGGCAGGTCGTCGTGGTGCTCCTCGTACGATGCGATACCGCCCCGCAGCCAGTCCGTCAGCCGTCTGCGGCCCTCCGTCTCGCCCCCCTTGGCCAGCCCCGCCGACACGCCTGACACAGCCTCACGGGAGGGGATCTCCTGCGAACCGACACCCTCCGGCACCCGTACGCTCGCAGGGGCGCCGAGACCGGCCCGCAGTTGCCGCTGCGACCAGTGCCGGAAGTACGGCGTGAACACGGCGAAGTGGTCCGAGGACACCGGGGTGACGGCACCCGGAGCGAGCGCGGTGACCACCGTCTCGTGGACGAGCAGCCGGCAACCCGCAGCCTCCAGAGTGGTACGCAGCCGCTCCTCGCGGTGCTGGGCGTACATGCTCACCCCGGCCGCCATGTGCACCTCGTCGGCGTCCGCCTCGGCGACCACCTGGCCGACCTGGGTGACGAGGTCCCCGGAGCGCACCACCAGGCGTCCGCCGCGCTCGCGGAGTCCCCGGTCGAGATCGGCGAGGCAGTCGGCGAGGAACGCCAGCCGGTTCGGGGCGCCGAACCCGGACGCGGCGATGGCGTCGTCCCGTACGAAGAGGGGCACGACCTGCTCGGCACCGTCGAGAGCCGCACGCAGCGGTGGATGGTCGTGCAGGCGCAGGTCGGAGGTGAACAGGACGACGGAGGCGGTCATGGGTGACTCCGGGCGGCAGGGACGAACAGGGTGCGGCGACATGGTTGTTCGGGTCGTGGGGCGCCCGCGGATGCCGACGTCGGTGAGTCGGTTGCGGGTCACCTCGTCCGCCGCGACGCGGCCCGCGCGATATTACGGGCAATGCCGCCGAAAACCACGGCATGGAACGGTGCGACGCTCCGCCAGTACATGTGGCCCAGCAGCCCGTGCGGGTGGACAGGGCACGCTGCCGGTAACGGTTCTTGCCGCCGTCGCCGTGCTCCGCGTACATCTCCAGCCAGGCGAGTCCCGGCACCCGCATCTCCGCGCGCAACCGCAGCAGAAGACCGGGTTCGATCTCCTCGACCCGCCAGAAGTCGAGGGAGTCGCCCACCCGCAGCCGCGCGGCGTCCGCGCCGCAGGCCGACCCCGTCCGCCGGACGGTCCAGCCATCCGCGTACCCAGGCCGGCTGGAAGGAGTACCAACCGTTGTCGCCGCCGATTCCCTCGACGACCTGCCACAGCACCTCGGGTGATGCGTCAACGGTCAGTTCGCGGTTGTCGGTGCAGAGGCTGCCGCCCGCCCAGTCCGGGTCGGTGGGCAGCGGATCGCCGGGCGCATCGGGTACCGATGTATCCGGTCGCACCGGTGACCGGGCAGCGCAGCCGCGTTCCGGCGTCGTCACCGCTCATGAGCCCTTGGTGGGCGCTACGGATGCACCTGCCGCAAAGACATCGGGACGACTGATACATGTCCCGGCGGATGAGGGGCAGCCGCAAGGTATGGGCGTCGGCGATCGGAGTCGACGGAGAAGGCTGGAGGTGTCGGCCGCTATGGGCGCGAAGGTGTTGGAGCGGTTTCCTGCGGGAGCTCCGCGCGGATCGTGGCCGGCGGAGGAGTTCGCGGCGCGACGTCGCGCCGAGGGTGAGCCCGCGACGGTCGTGATGGATCTGAAGTCGGATGCGTTCCTCGTGGTGGTGCCGTCCCCCGACGAGGACTGAGAACGGGCACGGAACGGACGGAGGAGGGGGCCGAGGGGCCGAAGGAGAGGGTCAACGCGCCCCGGCCGGACGGAAGTTCGGCGCCCGACCCCGCACGGGACCGAATGCGCCCACGCACCCTAGGGGAGGGCGGCTGCTCCGACCGCCGTCCAAAGGCTTTCCTGTCGCGCCGCCGTGGAATCCGTGGTCCGCGATACGAGACCGGACGGGCTTTCCTTGACGCCTCGGACCGGCGGCTGCGACGATCTACATCATGAAGATGCGAATGGACCTCACGCGACGACGCCATGTCGATCTCGCGCGTGTCTCCAGCGCCTCCTGTTGCTTCGTGGCCTGACTCTCCGCAGCCGCCGCACCCCTTTTCCGCTCCACCGCTGCTCCCATCGGGCAGTCGTGCGTCGCGTTCTCCCACCCGAGTTCAGCGTTTGTCGCATCCGTGAATTCGGCGTACTCGCATGGCCGCAACAGGAGTTCCGCATGCCCGAGGACTCCGGGAAATGCGCCTAGTGGGTTCCCAATGCGAGTGACGGCTCACGTCTGACGCCGGAGTCGGTCCAGTCCCGCGCACGCCCGACACCTGCTCGCTCCGCCCCTCGCTCCCTTCCGCTCCGTTCGTGAAATCCGTTCCGAAAGAGGGCCCATGGCCACCGTCCTGTCCGTTTCCGGCAGCCCCTCCGTCTCCTCCCGCACCGCCAAACTGCTGCGCCACCTCGACGCTCGTCTGATAGCCCAGGGACACGAGGTGATCCCCCTCGACATCCGGACGATCCCGGCCGAGGCCCTGCTCGGCGCCGACTTCAGGCACCCCGCGATCGTCGAGGCCACCGAGCTCGTAGCCCGCGCCGACGGCGTGGTCATCGCCACGCCCGTCTACAAGGCCGCCTACTCCGGCGCGCTCAAAGCGCTGCTCGACCTTCTCCCGCAATACGCCCTCACCGGCAAGACCGTGCTGCCGCTGGCCACCGGCGGCTCGGTCGCCCATGTGCTGGCCATCGACTACGCGCTGCGCCCGGTGCTGTCCTCGATGGGCGCCGGCCACATCGTGCAGGGCTGGTTCACCCTCGACAAGGACATCACCGCGGAGGAGGACGGCAGCCTGACCGTCGCACCGGCCGCCGCCGAGGCCCTGACCCAGGTGGTCGACCATTTCTCGGCAGCCCTGGGCCGCAGGCCTGTGCTGGCCGCGGCGGTCTGACACCGTGACCGACACCGGGTTCGCCGGAATCGCCCGGTGTCCCTCGGCCTCCTGAGGGACCCATCAGCCCGTGCTCACCGCGACAGCGACCTGAGGTGCGCCGCGCGGACCTCGGCCGTCTGGCCCTGCACCAGCAGGAACATGCCCTCGCGGGACAGCCGTTGCGCCCGGCTGCCCAGATCCATGGACCGCCCGCCACCGGCCACCACGGCCGCCGTCGTCGCCGCGCGCATCACGTCGTAGGCCCGCGTCCTGCACGCCAGCCGCTCGGCGATGCGCTCGGACGGCACCGGATGGTCGGCCAGGGCGTACGCCTGCTGCCTGACCTCGTCCAGCCGTGCGCGCAGCGCGCGGGCGGTCTCCTCGGAGTCCGGGTCGCCGTCCAGCAGGTCGAGTGCCGCCGCGGCGACCCCGAACACCGCCGGTGAGGCATTGGTGCTCTTGGGCCGGTCCCCGGCCGCCCAGACGTCGTACGGGGCACGGAGGGCCACCGAGTCGTCGCTCAGCCGCAACCCGTCCAGCTCCAGCGAGACCGTCCGGGCGGCGGTCAGGGCCGCCAGCCGCATCGGCGGCGACGGGCGCAGACCGGGCTGCTGACGCGCCTCGGTGAAGGCGAACAGCACCTCGTCCGCGTCCGTCACTCCGGCGAGCAGCATCACGTCGTTCAGCCCCCAGCCGGTGTACCAGGGAACCGTCCCGTCGAAGCGCCAGCCATCGCGCTCCCGTGTGACCCGGACCGGGCGGCGCGGGTACGCCCGCAACTGCGCGTACGCCACCCCGGACAGCAACTCCCCGCGTGCCAGTGGCCCCAACAGCCGCTCCCGCACCGGCAGTTCACACGTGGCCAGAGTCGCCACCGGAGTATGGTGCTGGGTCTGCACGAACCAGGTGGAGCAGCACGCGCCGGCCAGGATCTCCGCGGTCTCCCGGGCCACCGCCGCGGGCGCCGCAGACCCGCCGTACTCCACCGGAGCGCTCACGCCCAGCAGCCCCGACCGCTTGACCGCCTCGATGCTGCTCGCGGGGATGCCCTCCTGGTCGACCTCCTCGGCGCGCGGCGCCAGCACCTCGTGCGCGAGCCTGCGCGCACGGACGACAAGAGGGTGGGGAGGGGGAAACGCGGTCCTCGCCGTGGTCATGGAAAAGAAACTCCCGGTGTCGTGGTGTCCGGTGTCGATCCGGCCGCCGCCCGTTCGTGTAGGGAATGAGAAGCGGTACGACTTCGAGGAGGACACGTCATGAAGCACTACTTGCTGAGCGTGATGCAGCCGGTCGGAGAGCCGCCTGCGCCCGAGGCCCTGGAAGAGATCATGCACAACCTCGACGTCTTCCACGCGGAGCTGCGTGCAGCGGATGCCTGGGTGTTCGCCGGAGGACTGCACGGGCCGGAGACGGCCACCGTGCTGCGCGCGCACGACGGCGACGTGCTGATCACCGACGGCCCGTACACCGAGAGCAAGGAGTACCTCGGCGGCATCTGCCTGATCAAGGCCCCCGACCTCGACGCCGCCCTCGCATGGGGCCGCAAGGCGACACTGGCGACCACGCTGCCGATCGAGGTGCGCCCGTTCATGGGCGAAGCCGAGGACGGATGACCGCGCACACCGGCAGCAGGGAAGGCATCGGCGACAACGGCGACGCTGCCATCGAGACGGCCTTCCGCGCGGAGTACGGCCGCGCGGTGGCTGTCCTCGTCCGCTTCCTCGGGGATATCGACCTCGCCGAGGAAGCGGTGCAGGACGCCTTCGCCACGGCGCTGCAGAAGTGGCCGGAGACCGGCGTGCCCCCGAGTCCGGCCGGCTGGATCATCACCACTGCACGCAACCGGGCCATCGACCGGTTGCGCCGTGAGTCCTCCCGCGAGGACCGGCACTCCGAGGCCGCCCTGCTGTACGCCCCCGATCCGTCCGCCGAGGAGGGACCCGTGCGCGACGACCGGCTCCGCCTGATCTTCACCTGCTGCCACCCCGCGCTCGCCCCTCAGGCCCAGGTCGCGCTCACCCTCCGCCTCCTCGGCGGGCTGACCACTGCGCAGATCGCGCGTGCCTTTCTGGTGCCCGAGCCCACCATGGCCCAGCGTCTGGTCAGAGCCAAGGCGAAGATCCGCGACGCCCGTATCCCCTACCGCATCCCACGCGACTCCGACCTCCCCGACCGCGTCAAAGGCGTGCTCGCCGTCGTCTACCTCATCTTCAACGAGGGCTACGGCGGCCGCGAGGACCTGTGCGCGGAGGCCGTACGCCTCGGTCGTGTCCTCGTCGAGCTCATGCCGGACGAGCCGGAGGCCCTCGGCCTGCTCGCCCTCATGCTCCTCATCGAGTCGCGACGCCCCGCCCGTGAGACCCCGGACGGTGCGCTGGTCCTCCTCACCGACCAGGACCGCGCCCGGTGGGACCGCGAACTGGTGGCCGAGGGCCAAGCCCTGGTACGGCGATGCCTGCGCCGCAACAGGCCCGGGCCCTACCAGATCCAGGCCGCGATCAACGCCGTCCACAGCGACGCACCCGACGCGGCAGCGACCGACTGGGGCCAGATCCTGACGCTCTACGACCAGCTGATGTACTGCGCCCCGAGCCCGGTGGTCGCCCTCAACCGAGCGGTGGCCGTTGCCGAGACCGACGGCCCGGAACCGGCCCTGTTGCTCGTCGAGGCGCTCGACCTGGACGGCTACCAGGCCTTTCACGCAGTACGGGCGGACCTGCTGCGGCGGCTGGGGCGCGGCACCGAAGCCGTACGGGCCTACGAATCAGCCCTCGCACTCACCGAGAGCGCGGCCGAGCGCGCGTATCTGGAGCGCCGCCGGGCGGAACTGGCCCCGGAGTGAGCCCCTCCCCGGTGCGGGAGGCCGGTGGAACCTGGGGGAGACTGCGGATCGATTCGCTGGGTACGAGCAGCAGTGCGACACCGTGCGCAGCGACGCGTACGACACACGACGCACAGCAAGCGCACGGATCGGCTTCCGAGAGAGACCCGCATGATCGAACCCTTGGACGGAGCGGTGATACCTACTGACTTCGACATGTCCGTGGAACCGCTGCGGCAGGCGGCCCACTACACCGGAGAGCCCGGGTCCATCGCCGAGGCCCGGGACTTCGCCGCGCTGTTCCTGGAGCGGCTGCGGTCCGAGTGGTGCGCGTCCGTCGACGCCCGCGCGGAAGGGGACCTGCTGTTGGTGGTGAGTGAACTGGTCACCAACGCCGACCGCCACAGCCACGGCCCCTACATCCTTGAACTGGAGGGTACCGACGCCGCGGTGGGCGTCACGGTCTGCGACAGCAGCGCCGCCCTGCCCAGACGCTATCCCCAGGATCCCGGACGCGTCGGCGGGCACGGACTGGAGATAGTCCACGTCCTGGCGACCACGGTGACCGCGTGGCGCGTGCCGGTCGGCAAGTGCGTCCGGGCCGTCGTCGACCTGCCGAAACAACGGGTGGATCCTTGAACGTGTGAATGCCGGGCACCAGGGAGAAGGACGGCACGGGTCCCGCCGACCGGGGGACCGGCGTCGATACGGAGGGGTGGGCGCGGTGACCGCGGAACACACGGCTTGGCTGCGACGAGGCGGGCACCCCGGCAGACGGGTCGCCGGTGCGCTGGGGGAGGGACGGGCCGGGGCGCCCGGATGGCGTCGGACCGTCACGGGCGGCCTCGTGTGGGGTGTCGCCGCAGCCCTGCTCGGCGCGACCGGGCAGCGGACCGCCCGCAGGGCGGCGCTGCGCGGCATCGGCGCCGTGGCCATCGCATCGGCGGTGACCCGCACCCTCACGAGCCCCACCGCGAGCCGGGCACAGCCCGTGCGCCCCGCCGGGTACGCCGCGTCGGCCGCCGCCTTCGCCGCCGGCGTCCTCCTGGAGGCGCCCCGGTACGGCCTTGCGGTGGCCCCGGCCGCCGCGGCACTGACTGCGGCCCGCATACGATCCGGTGTCCGTCCTCCCGGCGACGTGGCGGTCGGAACCGCGATCGGCATCGGCGCCGCCGCGCTGACCGCTCGGTGGTGGCCGGTCAAACCGGAGACGGCGGCCGCCGCGGCGCCGCCCCGACGGCCCGCGCCCGCACTGCCCGACGGCGACGGCCTCCATGTCGTCGTCAACCCGTCGTCCGGCGTCTCGTGGAGCGCCGACGCGGACGACCCCGCGGCCCGGTTGCGCGCCCTGCTCCCCAAAGCGGAGGTCGAGGTGCCGGACGAGGGCCAGGACCTGCCGGAACTGCTCGAACGGGCCGCGCGGCAGGCCAAGAAGGAGGGCGGCGCGCTCGGCGCGTGCGGCGGCGACGGCACGATCAACGCCGCGACGGACATGGCCGCACGGTACGGCGTGCCGCTCGCGGTGTTTCCCGGCGGCACCTTCAACCACTTCGCAGTGGACCTCGGAAACCAGACTCCGGAGGACGTCGCGCGAGCCGTCCGGGACGGAGACGCGATCGTCGCCGACGTCGGCCGGGCACGCTCTCCGGACGGCTCCGAGCAGCTGTTCCTCAACACGTTCAGCCTGGGCGTCTACTCCGAACTGGTCCGCGCCCGGGGACAGTTGGAGAAGCGGATCGGCAAGTGGCCCGCCCTCGTGGTCGGACTGGTGCGGGTGCTCGCAAAGGGCAGCCCCGTCAGCGTCCGAGTGAACGGCCGGTCCAGGCGCCTTTGGCTGCTGTTCGCGGGCAACGGCATCTACCACCCGGCCGGCTTCGCCCCCACGTACCGTACCCAGCTCGACGACGGTCTGCTCGACGTGCGTGCCGTCGACGGCGGCACCCCACTGGCCCGGACACGTCTGCTGCTCGCGGTGCTCACCGGCACGCTGCACAACTCGCGCGTTCTGACCACCGCACAGGTCCGCAGCCTCCGCCTCGACGTCCTGGACGGCGACCCACGGTTCGCCTACGACGGCGAGGTGACCGCGACGCCCGCACCCCGGCTCGTCCTCGACAAGCGGACCCGGGCGGTGACGCTGTACCGCCCCTCGGAGGAGGACCAGTGGCTGCGCTGAGGAGGCAGACCCGACCGAGGGGTGTGGATCTTACGAGGTTCTGAAGTTGCCCGGAATCACGTGCGCCTCGCACGCCTCTCAGGGCACTCTGGTTGCGTCGGCCGGTCGATGCGGCCGGCGGATGTTGCCACGGTGCAAGGGAAAGCGGCCGCCGCGGCCTGACGCCCCGGACGAGGAGTCCGGGGCGTCACGCGTGGCCGCGATCCGGAGGGCGCTCAGGCGCTTTCGACCCGTTGCATGTCGGCGAGCATGCCGTCACGAAGCTGTTCGATGATCCGCTTGATCAGCCGCGAGACATGCATCTGGGAGCACCCCAGCCGTTCACCGATGTCCGCCTGCGTGGCTTCCTCGACGAACCGCAGGTGGATGATCCGCCGGTCGCGTTCGCCCAGCTCCGCGACCAGGGGAGCGAGGGTGTGGAAGTCCTCGACCAGGCGCATGCCGTCGTCCTCCTCGCCGATGAAGTCCGCGAGTGCGGCCTCCCCCTCCTGGTCCGCGGACAGCGTGGCGTCCAGGGAGGCGGAGGTGTAGCCGTTGGCGGCGATCTGCGCCTCCGTCACCTCGTCCTCGGACAGGTTCATCAGGGTGGCGAGTTCGGCGGTGCTGGGCTCGCGGTCCAGACGGCTGGACAACTCCTCGCGGGCCTTGGCCAGTTCGACGCGGAGTTCCTGGAGGCGGCGCGGTACGTGGACCGCCCAGGTGGTGTCACGGAAGAAGCGCTTGATCTCGCCGACGATGTACGGCACCGCGAAGGAGGTGAACTCGACCTCGCGTGAGATCTCGAACCGGTCGATGGCCTTGATGAGGCCGATCATGCCGACCTGGACGATGTCCTCCATGTCGTCCCCGCGATTGCGGAAGCGGCCCGCGGCGAACCGCACCAGCGACATGTTCATCTCGATGAGGGTGTTGCGGGCGTACTGGAACTCCTCGGTTCCTTCTTCGAGTTCGCTCAGCCGCTGGAAGAACCGGCGGGACAGCTCCCGCGCGTCACGAGGTGCCACCGCTCGGGGATTCACTACATCGGGGAGCGGGTCCTTGCCTGTCACGGTCCGGGTCTCCTCGTCGTTGACCATTGACCAGCTCATGGCGGTGTCCACTCCCTTTCCGACGGAACTCTCAGTTCGGGTTGTTGGGCGTCGTGCAGGCATCGTGGTTCGGCGGATACCCGGAAATCGCTCACTCATGTGCATCCGCGCGCGGAACTCACGTACACGCGAGCTCTGTTGAGTGCGTCACGGCCAGGTCAGCACCTCCGCCGCCGCTCCGCAGATGTGGAAGCGGAGAAGGAGTCGAGCGATCGGTGGTCATACTGCGGGAGTCGGCGGGTAGCCGGAAGGTATAGCGATCTACGCAGAAAGCACCCAAATCTTCCGAGTTAGGCATATCGCGCCATGAGCATCCCACTCAGGCAGTACGGAGCCGATGACCGGGCGCCGGACGGGCGCACTCCGCGGCGTTGCCGCGTCCTGTGGGACCGCGGTGCCGCATCCCCGGCGGAGGGGCGCAGGGCGGCGTCGGGTTTCCTGTCCGAGCTCCAGAAGTCAGGCCACGCGGCCCTGCCGGACCGGGTCGTCGGCGACGTCCGGCTGGTGGTCAGCGAACTCGTCACCAACGCGCTGCGGCACGCACCGGGCGCCTGCGCCCTCCAGGTCGACCTGTCCCGGGACGGCCGGGCGGTGCGCGTCGCCGTCCAGGATCCGTCCTCCCGCGCGCCCAGGATCCAGCCGCCGGACGCGCGCCGGATCGGCGGCCACGGACTGGAGCTCGTCCGCGCCGTCAGCCGGTCCGTCACTGTGCGACCCTCTCCGTACGGCAAGCAGGTCACCGCCGAGATCGCCCTCTCGCAGCCCACCGACACCGATGCCGCGCCCGGCTAGGGACGGGTGTGCGGACGCCGATTCGGGATATGTGGGGGACAACCGCGAAGGAGTCCGCGGCGAAGGCACGTGACGGACGGGAGAGCACGTCGTGAGTATCGACAGACCATGGTCCTTCGCCCCGCAGAGCGGTCACACGGAGGGCCAGTCCCTCACCGGGTTCACGGTCGAGGCGACCGACGGGACGATCGGCCAGGTGGACCGGCACGCCGACGAGGCGGGAATGCGGCACCTGGTCGTCGACACGGGGATCTGGGTCTTCGGCAAGAGCGTGCTGATTCCGGCGGGCATCGTCACGGGGATCGACGCACAGGCGCGCAGGATCACCCTCTCGTGCACCAAAGAGGCAGTGAAGAAGGCTCCCCCTTTCCGGACGGACAGCGAGACGCGGGACCCCGCGTACCTGGGCCGAGTCGCCGCTTACTACCGAGGGCTGCCACGGGACCGGGCCGTGTGAGTCGCATGATCGCCGCGGCTCTTCTCGTGTCGCCCGCCTCACCAGGGCAGGAAGGCGTGTACGTCCTTGCCGTCCGGGCGGACGACCACGCTCACCTGGGTGCACAGCGCGTGGACGAGGTGCCAGCCGATGCCACCGCCGCCCTTGCCCGGGCGGAAGGGCCGCGGCGCGGGACGCGTCGTGCTGGTGTCGTGCAGCGTCACGTGGACGCCGTCGAAAGTGGGACGCATGTGCAGGGTGAAGGGGCCCGGGGCGTACTGGACGGCGTTGGCGGCCAGCTCGTTGACGACCAGCAGGACGTCGTACCAGGAATCCGGGCTCGTGGGCGGCGAGGCGCGCGCCATCGCACCCAGGAACCCCTCCGCGGCCAGGCGCGCCTGCGTCACGTGCCGTAGCGCGCCGTCGAAGGCTGCACTGAGGCTTCCTACTTCCTCCTCGGCCGACAACGCGTCCTCCGGACGCGGATCGGTGGTCATCTGGCCGTTCCTCCGCTCTCGTACGGATGGATCCTCGTCGCTTGCCCCGAGCGTGCTGCTTGGTCGTCGAGTGCCCGATGTGCCGCAGGCGATACACGGGAAGCCGGGAGAGAAGCGCGACGATTCCGTGAAAAGGCGGCCGTGGGTGGCGTGCGGTCCCCCTCTTCGGGTAGGGCGCGGACCAGATCCACCCCGCCTGCACGTTTCACAAGGAGGAGAGCTGTCTGTGAGCTGCCGCTGTGGCCCCGAGCCCGCGCCCGAGTCGGACCAGGCACCTGAGGGCGTGCGCACGGACCGGGGAAGCGCATGGTGAGCCGTGCGCGGTGAGGAGAACGGGAGCGGCGCGGCCGCTTCGGGGGTCTGCCCCGAGGAGGTGGCCCGGCAGGTGGCGGACGCGGTGGAACGTCTTGTGACGTTGTGGACCGCGGCGGCCGAGGCCGTAAGCCCACGCTTGTCCCCCCACCAGTTGAAGGCCCTCAAGGCCGTGTGGCACCGGTCGGAACTCAATCTCACGGCGCTGGCGGAGATCCTCGGGATCGCGCTGCCCGCGGCCAGCCGGCTGTGCGACCGGCTGGAGGCCGCGGGCCTGCTGCAACGGATGTCGCATCCCGGCAACCGGCGGGAACTGCAGTTGCGGGTCACACCGTGCGGACGGCGTGTGCTGCTGGAGGTCGCGGAGCGCAGATCGGTGAGCCTCGCGGACGTCCTCGCCGCGATGGCCCCGGCGCAGCGCACCTCGCTCGAGGACGGGCTGCACGCCTTCCACCGGGCCCACCGGACAGCGGAAGCCCAGGCCGGCACCGCTCAGTGAGCCGGCGGCTCCGCTGCGCTGTCGATGTGGCAGAGCAGCAGGCACACGTCGTCGTCGCGCTCCGAATCACGCAGCATCGGTTCGAGGATGCGGTCCGCGGAGCCGTTCAAATCCTCGTTGAGGTCCTTGGAGCGCAGGGCTGCGAGGGCCGAGCCGAGGCGTGAGATACCCGGGTCGATGCCGAGGGCGCGCCTTTCGACCAGTCCGTCCGTGTACAGAGCGAGCGTGGAGCCGGCCGGCATCCGCACGGTGTGGTCGCCGATGTCCTGTTGCAGCGGGATCCCGAGCATGGCACCCGGCTTGGCGTTCAGCGGGCGTACCCGCCCGTCGGGTGTGCGCAGCACCGGCGGGGGATGCCCGGCGGCGGCCCAGGTCACGGTCGGCTCGCCCGGCCGGAAGCGGGCGATCACCGCTGTCGCGTACAGGTCCGGGTGGAGTTGGTGGAGGAACAGGTGCAGCCGGGTCAGCAACTGGCCGGGGCTGCCGCCGTCGACGGCGTAGGCACGCAGTGCCGTGCGCAGCTGGCTCATCATCACGGCCGCGTGCAGACCGTGCCCCGTGACGTCGCCGATGACGGTGATCAGGCTTCCGTCGGGCTGGCGGAAGGCGTCGTACCAGTCTCCGCCGATGTTGAGACCGTGTGTGGCCGGGAGGTAGCGGGCCGCCAGCTGCAGCCCGGGTGTGGTCGGCAGTTCGGTGAGCAGGGCGCGCTGCAGCGTCTCGGCGATGTAGCTGCTGTGTTCGAAACGCTGGGCGTTGTCGATCGCGATACCGGCCCGGCGGGCCAGTTCGATCAGCATCACGGCGTCGTCGGGATCCCACCGCTCGCCCGGTGGCATGAGCGTCATCACGCCCACGGCAGGGCGGCCGACGGGCAGCGGGATGCAGAGCAGCGGCCGGGTCGGCTGCAGGGCCGAGGGCGGTGCGTCGTCCACGCCGGGCAGGCCGCCGGGGTGGTCGGCGGCGTACTGCGGGCGGCCCGTGCGGGCGGCGACAACAGCCGCGGCGGGCCGGGGCGTGGGCCGGGGATGGGTGTCCTCGTCGGTGAAAAGCCATACGTCGACGCTCCGGGCGTATCCCGGAGTGAGCAGTTGCGGCAGCCGGCGCAGGATCTCCGCGTGGTTGAGGGACGAGGTGAGGATCGCGCTGGCGTCGGCCAGGAAGGTCAGCCTGCGCCGCGCGTTCTCCGCCTCCCTGCGGGTCTCCCGCTCGGCGGCGTACAGCGCGCGCTGGGCCTCTCCGGCCGCATCCAGCTCCGCGTGCAGCGCGAGGACGCCCTGGTTCGTCTGGTGGAGTTCCTCGCGGTGGAAGGCGACGAGCGCCTCCTGTTCGGAGAGTTTCTCCATGACGCGGGCGGTGTCGTCGTCGGCGCCGAAGAGAGCCTCGGCCAGGGTCGGCGCGTCGGACGCCACCTGGGCGGCGGCGTCGCGGTCGCCGGGTTCGGTGAGGTCGACGGCGGCCCGCCAGGCCGGCTGGTCGGCGGGTGCGTTGTCGGGGCCCGGAAGCACGGTGATCTCCAGCCGGCCGTGTTCCGTCCCGCTCGGCGGGGCGCTGGTCTCCAGGGTCAGCTGCCAGGTGCCGCCCTTGGTCAGGCACTGCCGCAACTGCGTGGTCAGGGCGGTGACCAGGCGGGTGCGGTCGAGCACGGGCACGCCGTGGGCGGCGGCGATCCGCGCGACGGCGATCCGCACCCGAGCGGCGTCGGTGATGGTGCTCAGGCACCAGGTCCGGGTCATGGTCGTCGGTCCGGCAGGGTGGGGGACAGCACCACCACCGTGGTGTCGTCGCGTACGGGAAGGGCGGAACTGCTGGAGTCGCGCACGATGGCGGCGGCCGTCACCGCGGGGTCCGGCGAGCCGTGCGGCACGGCGTCAGGCGGGACCCAGCGACCGGGCAGGCCGTCGCTGTGCAGGACGAGGAGGCTGTCGGGTGCCCACGGCACCTGCAGGTGGGGCACCCGCGCCGGACGATGGGCGCCGACTATCCCCGGGTGGGACAGCAGTGCCCGCCAACTGTCGCCGGTGCGCAGCCGGGCACCGATGTTCCCGATGCCGCTGAAGGAGAGGCTCCGCTCGGCGAGGTCGAGTTGAGCTACGGCGACGGCGGCACCGCGGGTGTCCCGCAGCGCGGTGTGCAGCTGTGCGAGCAGCTCCGGAGGTGAAAGGTGCGCGGAGCGGTGCAGCTCGCGTACGGCGGCGTCCGAGGCGAGGGCGGCGGCGGGACCGTGGCCCAGACCGTCGGCGACGAGCAGGGTGAGGCGATCGGCGCCGGGTACCCACGCCCAGGCGTCGCCCGACACCTCGGCCCCGGCGAAGGGGATGTTGACGCCGCCGGCCCGGAGCGGGAGGCCGGTGTGCGCTTCGTGGCGGGGGGCCTTGATGCTGCGCGCCCCGTGGACGCGGGCCAGCGCGACGGTGCCCCGGCCGGGCGAGCTGTGCAGTTCGAACTCGTCGGCGATCCGCCGGCACGTGCCGAGTCCCGCCCCCAGCGAGGAGGCGGTCGAGTAGCCGTCCCCCAGCGCGGCCGCCGGATCGACGATCCCTGGACCGTGGTCGAGAGCCACGATCTGGACGACGGAAATCCGGCCGGACGGCGCCGGCCCGAGGTACGCGTCGACGACGTCGATGAGTATCTGGCCGCCGCCCGCGTGCTTGAGCAGGTTGGTGGCGAGCTCGGTGGCGACCAGCGCCGCGTCGGCCGTGCGCTCCTCGTCGAGTCCGATGTGCCCTGCGGCGGACTCCACGGCCACTCGCACGTCCCGTACGCGGGTCGAGTCGTGCACCGGTACGTCCCAGACGTGGGTCATCGCCTCTCCTCTCGTGCGTGCGGCAGGCCGCCGACCCAACAGATGACGGTGACCGACGTGCCCGCCCGTGGCCTGCTGTCGATGGAGAACTCGTGCACCAGCCGCCGCGCACCGCCCAGTCCCAGCCCGAGCCCACCGCCCGAGGTGTAGCCGTCGCGCAGCGCCTGCTCGATGTCGGCGATCCCCGGCCCTTCGTCGCTGAACGTGAGACGAAGCCCCCGGGAGCGACCGATTTCCAGGGGAGTGCACTCGACCTGACCTCCCCCGCCATGGACCAGGGTATTGCGCGCGAGCTCGCTGGCGGCGGTGACCAGTTTGGTCTGGTCCACCAGCCCGAAACCGAGCTCGGCGGCCGCCTGCCGCACGTGTTGCCATACCCATGCCAGATCCATGTCCGACCGGATCGGCAGGCATACGGCGACGCGCCCCGATGTCTCCGTCACAGGCTCTCCCGGCGTCCGGGAGCGTGCGGCCGGTGCGAGGTCGGCTCCGCCAGCAGCCCCAGGGCATGGTCGGTGTCGAGCGCCGTGCGCAGCCCCGGCAGGGTGAGACCCAGTTCGACCAGGGTGAGGGCTACAGCGGGCCGCATTCCGGCCACGACCGTCCGCGCGGCCAGCAGCCCGGCGGTCGCGGCGATCTCCGCGAAGACCCGGCCGAGGAAGGAGTCGACGATCGCCACGCCGGACACGTCGATGACGACGCCCGTGACATGGCTGCGCGTGATGGCCTCGCCGATGTCCTGCTGAAGCTGTTCGGCGGCATGGTCGTGCAGTTCGCCCTGAAGCGTGACGAGCAGGACGTCGCCGAGCTTGAGCACGGGCACATGCGCGCCGGACGGGCCGGGGACATCGCCGATCACCGCTGGATCCCGCCGGCGGTCTGATCGACGATCACGGCGCCCTGCCGGTGCAGGGCGTGGCCGAGCGCGTCGGCGAGACTCGCGCGGGTGACGACCGAGCCCAGGTCGATCCCGAGATGGACGATGGTCTGGGCGATCGCGGGACGTATCCCCGACACGATGCACTCGGCCCCCATGAGGCGCGCCGCCGCGACCGTCTTCATCAGATGCTGCGCCACCAGGGAGTCGACGGTCGGTACGCCGGTGATGTCCAGGATGACGAAACGGGCCTGCTGGGCGACCACGGCGTCCAGCAGGCTCTCCATCACCACCTGACTGCGGGCGCTGTCGAGCGTGCCGATCAGCGGGACGGCGACGATCCCCGTCCACAACTTGATGACGGGTGTGGTCACTTCGAGCAGTTGCAGCCGCTGCCGTTCGATGAGCTGCTCGTCGGAGCTGAGCGTTGTCTCCAGCACGACCAGCCGCAGCGTACCGAGGAGAACGGTGAGGGAGACCAGCGATGCGCACAGGTCCTCGCGCCGCGTGTCGGCGAGGTCGGCGCTCAGGAGTTCCGTGATCGAGGGCCGCAGCGCCGCCACTTCGTGGGCGATCCGCTCGGACGTGGCGCCCGCGCGACTCCGCGCGGCCGCCGTGCGCGCCAACTGCTCCCGTACCGTGGCGAAGCCGGGCGCGCCCGGATCCTCGACGCGGTCGGACATCGCCACCGCGGCGAGCGCCTCCACCACGGCGCGGGCCGCTTCCAGCGCCTCGTCGCGCGACACCGTGAAGACCGTGCGGAACAGCGCCTCGTCCGCCCATCGTTGGGCGATCTGCTCACAGCGGCGCCGCAGGAACGCGCCGACCGCCTGTGCGGACGTCCCGTGATGTGCCAAGGCCGCCTGATCCGTCACGTGCTCTTCTCCTTCGTGCATAGCCTTTTCGTCCGCAGCCTTCTCCGACTTCTCGTCGAGCCCGTCAGGAGCGCGCGTGTGCGTTGCGCCGGCATCGCGCCCTGCGGTTTCGTCGCCCTGCCCGACCTCGGCCCTGTCGAAGCGGTCGCCGAAGATCGTGCAGGCGGGCTCCAGTTGGGCGCTCAGCGGGTACGTGGGCCGGGATCAGGAGCGGCCCGTGCATCGGGCGTCCATCACTTTGTTGTCCCACGACCACAGTTGTCAAACGGCAAGTGTTCGCCCCCAGGAGACCCGTTCCCCGCGTGCAAAAAGCCGCCCCGGATCCCTACTGCCGGCCCGGCACCTTCTCCGTTGCGCCCTCCTGCGGCTCTCGCTCCGGCGCCTGACCGGTCGCGATGAGCGCGTCCTCGGAGGTCTCCGAGGACGGCACGGTGAGGGTTACTCCGGTGAGGTCGAGAATGCGCTGCACGGCCGGTGCGGGGCTGATCAGGCGGACGCTGCCGCCGACCCTGCGGGCCTCCTGGTAGGCCTTGAGGATGATGTTGATGCCGGACGAGTCCATGAAGGGGACCTCGGACAGATCCAGCAGAAGGTGGCGACGGCCGTGCACCATCTGGTTGGCGAGGTGGTGGTGGAGTTCCGTAGCCGTGTCGACGTCCAGGAATCCCTTGACACCGACCAATACGACGTCCTCCCGGGGAACCGTCACATCGATGGCCAGGGGAGCTTTTTCCGTCGACACAATGTCCTCCACTAAAGGCTGCTGATGAAGTTCGACTACCCGTCGGCAGGCGCCCGATGCCCGCGGACGTGCGTCCCGCGTGAGCAACCTCTCGCGGTCCCGGGGCGCCGACCGGCAGCGAGCACGGCCCGATTACCCGCCGAACGGCCGGTCACACGTAGGAAGAGCCGTCACGGCAGACGTCACACTCCGGTGGTCGAAGGACCGCGTCGAACCGGCCGGGCGAGCGAGAAGGGAAAAGGTCATCGAATATCGCGTTTGTGTGGGGCTTGGGAGGTCACCCGACGCAGGAGAACGCATAGTCGATGACAGCTGGGAGTGTGAATAGCTGTGGCTGGCGACCAGAAGGCCAAGGCAATGAAGGAACAGGCCGAGGGCAAGGCCAAGGAAGCAGCGGGCCGGACCGTGGGCAACGAGCGGATGACCGCCGAGGGTCACGCGAAGCAGAAGAAGGGCGACCTGCGTCAGGCGAAGGAGAAGGGCAAGGACGCCCTGCGCGACTGACCGACACCACTGACGATCCGAAGGGTGTGACCTGACCCGTCGCCGTCGGGACAGTCCGGTCAACGGATGTGGGGGCCGCGGTCCCCCGGACCGCGCCCCCCACCGCGTGCGTCGTCGGCCTCGCGTCCCGCGTCCTCGAACGCCCCCGCCTCACTCCGGACTCGGGGAAGCGGAGGGCCCGGCCGGACTCTCAGGGAAACAGGGCGATACCGACCAGGATCAGCAGAATGATGGCGGCGATGAGCGCGGCCATGGCCCACGGGCCGCGGTGCTTCATCGGGCTCTTGGCCTTCCCGCCGCGTGGCCGGTCCTCCGGCAGAGTGGGGTGGGCGGGGCGGTCTCGTGCGTAGAAGTCGTCGTCGCGCAGGTCGCTCATGGCTCTTCCTCCGTTCCGCTCCGGGGAACATGGGGCCGGGCCGTCCGATCACCCCGGGCGCCCGGGGCTCGTGCGCCGGTCGCCTCTTCACGTGTACGCGAGTTCCCGTCCTGAGCTGCGGCAATCACCCCCGGTCGACGGGCCGGACTCCGTAACCCGGCACGTCTGCCGTACGGCTCCACGGGTACCCGGGATACATCCGTCCGGGCCCGGCTTCTGCCCCCGGTACGCACGCAGGTGAAAGGAGCGGACCGCCATGAGGGCTGTGACCTGGCAGGGCAAACGGAACGTGAGCGTGGAGGCCGTCCCGGATCCGACGATCAAGGAGCCCACGGACGCCGTCGTCCGGATCACCTCCACCGGAGTGTGCGGCTCCGACCTCCACCTCTACGAGGTGTTCACGCCCTTCATGACGCCGGGCGACATCCTGGGTCACGAACCCATGGGCATCGTCGAGGAGACCGGCGCGGACGTCACCGGACTCAGGCCCGCAGACCGGGTCGTGGTGCCCTTCCAGATCGCCTGCGGACACTGCTGGATGTGCGACTCGGGTCTGCCGACCCAGTGCGAGACCACCCAGGTCGCCGACCAGGGCATGGGTGCAACACTCTTCGGCTACACCAAGCTGTACGGCGCGGTGCCCGGGGGACAGGCCGAGTATCTGCGGGTGCCGCAGGCCCAGTTCGGACCCGTCAAGGTCCCCGAAGGACCGGCCGACGACCGCTTCGTGTACCTCTCCGACGTCCTGCCCACCGCCTGGCAGGCCGTGCGCTACGCCGACATCCCGCCCGGCGGTTCCGTCGCCGTGCTCGGCCTCGGCCCGATCGGCGACATGTGCTGCCGGATCGCGCTGCACCAGGGCGCGGGCAAGGTCTTCGGCGTCGACCTCGTCCCCGAGCGCCTGCGCCGGGTACGTGAACGCGGCGTCGACACCTTCGACCTCTCGGAGTTCGACGGCGGCAGCGGCCTGGTCGAGGCCATCCGCGACCGTACGGACGGACGCGGGCCCGACTGCGTGATCGACGCCGTCGGCGCGGAGGCCCACGGCAGCCCGCTGGGCCGTATGGCGCAACAGGCCACCGGCGTACTGCCGCGCGCCTGGGCGTCCCGGCTCGCGGAGAAGGCGGGCACGGACCGGCTGGCCGCGCTGCGGACCGCCATCGACCTGGTGCGGCGCGGCGGGACCATCTCCCTGAGCGGCGTCTACGGCGGCGCGGCCGACCCGCTGCCGATGCTGACCATGTTCGACAAGCAGATCCAGCTGCGGATGGGCCAGGCCAACGTTCGCCGCTGGGTCGACGACCTGCTGCCGCTGCTCACCGACGACGACCCGCTCGGCGTGGACGACTTCGCCACCCACCATCTGCCGCTGAACGACGCGCCCCACGCGTACGAGATCTTCCAGCACAAGGAGGACGACGCCGTGAAGATCCTCACGCACCCGTGAGCGCGGAGCACCGGCTGGATCCCCTCGCTCGGCTTGCCGCGTCGCCGCCTCTCCGAAACCATTCAATAGCGGAAAGTAATGTTCGTGTAGCCGGAATTTATCCCGGCGGATGAAAGGTTGGCATTTACATCGAGCTACGGCTCCCTGTGACGAGACGAGCTCCGGCTCCCGACGACCGCAAGCGGATCACCAGGTCCGCGATCCAGCAGCGAGGCACCGTGAACCAGCACACCCCCGAGCAGCCCGCCGACACCGTCGCCCGACTGCGCGCCACCTTCCGCTCCGGCCGCACCAAGCCCGTCGAATGGCGCACGGCTCAGCTGCGCCGCCTGCGGGAGATGCTCACCACGGACGGCGCCGACCTCGCCGCCGCCCTCCACGCCGACCTGGGCAAGAGCTCCACCGAGGCCTTCCGCACGGAGATCGACTTCACCGTCCGGGAGATCGACCACACCCTGGAGCACCTCGAGGGCTGGCTGCATCCCGAGTCCGCCCCGGTTCCGACGCACCTCGGCGCCGACGCGACAGCCTGGACGCAGTACGACCCGCTCGGCGTCGTCCTCGTCATCGCGCCGTGGAACTATCCGGCGCAGCTGCTGCTCACCCCGCTGCTCGGCGCCCTGGCAGCGGGCAACGCGGTCGTCGTCAAGCCCAGCGAGATGGCCCCCGCCACCTCCACCGCCCTGGCCCGGATGCTGCCCCAGTACCTCGACACCGACGCGGTCGCCGTCGTCGAGGGCGGCATCCCCGAGACCACCGCCCTGCTGGCGGAGCGGTTCGACCACATCTTCTACACCGGTAACGGCGCGGTCGGCCGCATCGTGATGCGCGCCGCCGCCGAGCACCTCACCCCGGTCACCCTCGAACTGGGCGGCAAGTCCCCGGCGTTCGTCGACGGCGACGCCGACCTGAGCGTGGTCGCCGACCGCCTCGTCCGCGGCAAGTTCCTCAACGCCGGACAGACCTGCGTCGCCCCCGACTACGTCCTCACCGACCCGGCGACCGCCCGCGCCCTGGAGCCCCTGTTCGCCAAGGCCGTCGAGGCGCTCTACGGGTCCGAGCCGCAGACGTCCGCCGAGTACGGGCGCATCGTCAACGAGCGGCACTTCGACCGTCTCGTGGGCCTGCTCGACTCCGGGCGCGTCGTCACCGGCGGCGACAGCGACCGGGCCGCCAAGTACATCGCGCCGACCGTGCTGGCCGACGTCGACCCCAAGGCGCCCGTCATGCGGGAGGAGATCTTCGGCCCCGTCCTCCCCATCGTCACCGTCTCCGGCCTCGACGAAGCCATCGAGTTCATCAACGACCGCGACAAGCCCCTGGCTTTCTACGTCTTCACCGACTCGGACACCACCCGTCGGCGCCTGGCGGCCGAGACCTCCTCCGGCGGCCTCGGCTTCGGCCTGCCGCTCGCCCATCTCACCGTCTCCGACCTGCCGTTCGGCGGCGTCGGCGAGAGCGGCATGGGCAACTACCACGGCCGCTACTCCATCGAGACGTTCAGCCACCGCAAGGCGATCCTGGCCAAGCCGCTGGCGTGACGATCCACTGACGTGCCATGGCCTCCTCCTGAGACCGGGGGGAGGCCATGGCACCTTGGCCGATCCGTAGCCGAAATGGGCCGGGCCCGACCCCGGTTCACCCGAACGTGCGGCAGCCGCGACGGCACGACCTGGTGACCTGAATACCTGGATACCTTGTCGTGGTGCGGCGGATCGGCGAGTTCACCGTGGAACGGCGGCTCGGCGCCGGTGGCATGGGACTGGTGTACCTGGCGCGGAGTGCCGCCGGGCGGCAGGTGGCGGTAAAGGTGATCCGCCCCGAGTACGCCGACGACCCGCACTTCCGAGCCCGGTTCCGGTACGAGGTGGCGGCGGCGCGCAAGGTGAGCGGCGCCTTCACGGCCTCAGTGGTGGACGCAGACCCGGACGGCGACCCGCCCTGGCTTGCCACACAGTACGTACTCGGAGAATCGCTGGCCGCGCGCGTCCAGTCCGGTGGCCCGCTGCCCGTCACCGATATCGCCCGACTGGCGGGCCAGCTGGCGGAGGCGCTCCGCGACATCCACCGACAGGGCATCGTGCACCGGGACTTGAAGCCGGCCAACGTCCTGCTCGCCGACGACGGTGTGCGGGTGATCGACTTCGGCATCGCCCGATCCGTCGCGCAGAGCCGGGCGTTGACACGCAGCGGCTCCATGGTGGGCACCCCCGCCTTCATGGCACCCGAGCAGCTCAACGGGCCGCAGCGCATCGCCCCGGCCACGGACGTGTTCGCGCTGGGCTGCGTACTGGCCTTCGCGGCCCTTGGCCGCAGTCCCTTCGAGGACCCCGAGTCGGCGGGACTGGAGCCGATCGCGGTCGCCTTCGCCGTGGTGCACAAGGAACCGGACCTGGCCGGAGTACCCGGTCCGTTGCGCGCACTGGTGGCCCGCTGTCTGGCCAAGGACCCCGGCCGACGACCCGGCGTGGACGAAGTGCTGCACCTGGCGGCCCGGGTCGAAGAGGGCAGGAGCGACACCGAGACGCAGCGTCCGACACCGCGCCTCCGAGCGGGGCGAACCTTCACGGTCGCTTTGGCCGTGCTCGCGGCCCTGCTGCTCCCTGGCGACGCATCACGGTCGTCCTCCGGCGGCACGCCCTGCGCCGCCGGCCTGCGCGGCATCGGGGACGGCCGGATGCGCAGCTGCGTCGGGCTGCTGGATGACGCAGCCCCGCCGGCGGGACTCCTGCGGACCTCGAGCAGGCCCCTGACGCCCGCGCTGAAGCGCATCGCCGCGGAGAACCGTCGCGTGATGGCAGCCGCCGCCAAGCCGGGCGGACGGCCGTTCGTGTCCGTCGTGTACCTGACGCCGATCACAGCGGAGTACGACGGCACCGCCCTGATGGAGTCCGTCGAGCACGATCTGGAGGGCGCCTACCTCGCCCAGCGCAGCGCGAACCAGGAGTCCGGGGACGGCAGCGGCGCCCGCATCAGGGTGCTGTTCGCCCAGACCGGCGGCACCGCCGAGCAGCGGGAGTACACGGTCGGGCAGGTACTCGGCCACCGGCGCGCCCAGCGCATCGTGGCAGCGGTCGGCCTGGGCGGCAGCACCGCCTCCAGCCAGGACATGGTCGGAGAGCTGACGGCCGGCGGCCTGCCCGCCTTCGCGTCGGTGCTCACCGCGGACTCCTGGGCGGGCACGCCGGGCCTTGTCCGGGTCGCGCCCGCCAACGCCGACCAGGCGGCCGCCGCCGTACGGTTCCTGTCGACAGGCACCCGCGACCGCGCCCGGATCCTCATCGTCCAGGACGCCGCCACGGGCGACCAGTACACCAGCACCCTGGCCACGCAGTTCCGCAGCCGCGTGCCGGCCGGTCGGCTCGTCGACCCGGAACCGATCCTGTTCGACTCCTCGCGCTCCGGTCTGACCGACGACTTCCGCGTCCGGCTCCGTGAGGTGTGCAGAGCGCGCCCGGACGTCATCTACTTCGCGGGCCGCGGCACCTCGCTGCCACCCTTCCTGACCGCGCTCGCCGACCGCCCGTGCCACGGCGGCCGGCTGACCGTGTTCTCCGGCGACGACGCCATGATGGTCACGCACACCGAGGGCTTCGGCTCCCGCCAGTTGGCCGCGACCCTGGGCGCGAGCGGCATCGACCTCATCTACACCGGTCTCGCCCACCCCGGCGCCTGGGACGTGGCGCCCCGCGCGTTCGACGAAGGTGCCGTCGCCCCGTTCCGCGACGGCACCTTCGTCGCCGCGTTCGCGCACAGCAGCCTGGAGGACGGGCGGGCGATCATGATGTACGACGCCCTGCTGACCGCCGCCCGGGCCGTCCGGAAGGCTCCGGTGGTGCCCAACCCGACGGCAACGGACGTCTACCGGACACTGACCGAGCTGCGCAGGAAGCGGGACGCGCCCGGCGCGAGCGGCTGGATCACCATCGGCCGCGACGGCGGCCCCCTCGACAAGACCATCCCGATCCTCCGGATCGATCCCGCGGGCCGGACCACCACCATCGAGGTCACCTCGGCAGAGCCGGTCGGGCAGCCGTGATCAAAGGAAAGGCGTGGCTGCTTGCGGGCACGGTACGGTCCTGCCATGCCTCGAACAGCCGAGACCGGCCCTTCCCCGTCCGCCGTCACCGCAGACGACCTCGACCGCGCCGTACAGCTCGCTGTGGCAGTGCTTCGCAAGGCGCCGCCGGCCGCGTGGGACGCCAAGGCCGGTTCGCTGGAATGGTACTGCTGGGAGACCGTCGAGCACCTCAGTGACGACCTGTTCGCCTACGCCGCACAACTGGGCCCCAAGGCGCCACCCTTGGACGGCGAGGTGCCCTTCGTGTGGGAGAGCCGGCGGCCCGGTGGCCCGGCGAACGTCATTCACGCGGACCGTGGGTCCGGCCCCGCCGGCCTGTTGCAGGTGCTGGAGGCGAGCGGCGGGCTGCTGATCGCCATGGTGCGTACGACGCCGCCGCAGGTCCGCGCCCACCACGGCTTCGGCATCTCCGATCCCGAGGGCTTCGCCGCGATGGGAATCGTGGAGACCCTGGTGCACACATACGACCTGTGCCAAGGGCTCGGCCTCGCCTGGAGTCCACCCGCGGATCTGTGCGCGCGCGTGCTCGCCCGGCTGTTCCCGAACGCCCCCGAATCCACGGACCCCTGGCCCACCCTGCTCTGGGCCACCGGACGCGCTGAACTGCCCGGACACCCACGCCTGACGACATGGCGCTGGGACGGCACGGTCCGGGCGTAGGGCGCGCCGGGCCTCCCGCGATGATGCCGACAGCTGTAGGCAGGCGGCGAACGGCCCCCGAAAGCTAGTCGTAGAAGAAGAGCTGGAGATCCTCGACGGACCCGGGCCCGACGAGGAAGCCCTCGGCCCTGGCGATCTCACCCTCCGGCGGCGTCCCACCGCCGCTCAGAAACTGCTTCATCCACCGCTCGCCCTGCTCACCGACCGCGTAGATGCCGGACAGTAACTCGGCCATGCCCGCAGGGTGCGCGGGGCTGCGTCCGGCGACGGGCCGCAGCTCCCACCCGCCTGCCCGTGCCGCCAGCCGCAGCACCCCGGCCCAGTTGGCGATCCGGCCGATGCGCACGTGCCACGAGTCCTCGGTCAACGGGGCAGTTCTTCCACCGTGCAGGGCGTTGGTGGCGGCCGTAATGTCCGCCAACACCTGCCGTTCCAGGGCGTTTCGGACCCAGCGCCCTTCCTGGGCTTCCTCGACGGCGGCGGACCACCACTCCCATGCGCCGTCGAACCGGCCCGCGAACGTATCCATGCCGTCAGGTTCGCACGCGCTGTGCCGGCTGTCTTCGGCAGCCGGAGATCAGTGGGGGCCGACCCGCCGAGATCCTTCCCGCCAGGGCGTTGTCAGTGGTGGGAGGCAGGATGTCTGTCATGACGACACACGCAGCAGTGATCGTGGATGCCGCCGCCTACGCGCAGGCCGTTCAGGATGCCGTGAACGCGGCAGCGGCCTACTACGCGAGCGGCACCTCGCCGATGGACGACGACGCCTACGACCGGCTGGTGCGCGGGATCGCCGGGTGGGAGGCCGACCACCCCGATCAGATACTGCCCGATTCGCCGACGGGGAAGGTGGCCGGCGGCGCGATCGAGGGCGATGTCCCGCACACGGTGGCGATGCTCAGCCTGGACAACGTGTTCTCTCCTGAGGAGTTCACCGCATGGACGGTGTCCCTGGCCCGGCGCGTCGGCCATGACGTCACCGCGTTCAGCGTGGAGCCCAAGCTCGACGGACTGGCGATCGCCGCCCGCTACAGCCGTGGCCGCCTCACCCGGCTGATCACCCGCGGCGACGGGACAGCAGGCGAGGACGTGTCGCACGCGATCGGCACCATCGAGGGCCTGCCCGAGACGCTGGCCGAACCGGTCACCGTAGAGGTGCGGGGCGAAGTCCTCATGACGGCCGCCCAGTTCGAGAACGCCAACGAGGTGCGCACCGCACACGGCGGACAGCCGTTCGCCAACCCGCGCAACGCGGCCGCGGGCACACTGAGGGCGAGAGAACGCGCCTACACGGTGGAGATGACCTTCTTCGGCTACGGCCTGCTGCCCCTGCCGGACACGGACGCGGTACTCGCGGCGCGGCTGGGAGGACTCCCGCACAGTGACTTGATGGCCCAGGCCGCCAAGTACGGGGTGCACACCACCGCGTCGACCGCCGTCCCGGGCGTGGTCGCCGATACGGCGGAGGGGGTGCTGGCCAGGATGGAGGAGATCGCCGCGCTGCGGGCGGAGCTGCCCTTCGGCATCGACGGCATCGTCATCAAGGCCGACCTCGCCGCCGACCAGCAGGCGGCCGGATCCGGGTCCCGGGCGCCGCGCTGGGCGATCGCCTACAAGCTGCCCGCCGTGGAGAAGATCACCCGGCTGCTGGCGGTGGAGTGGAATGTCGGCCGAACCGGGATCATCGCCCCACGCGCGGTCCTCGAGCCGGTCCAGATCGACGGGTCCACCATCACGTACGCCACGCTGCACAACCCGGGCGACATCACCCGCCGCGATCTGCGCCTGGGCGACCATGTGATGGTCCACCGGGCAGGCGACGTCATCCCCCGTATCGAGGCCCCGGTCGCCCACCTGCGCACCGGCGACGAACAGCCCATCGTCTTCCCCGAGGTGTGCCCGCGCTGCGGGTCGGGCATCGACACCAGCGAACAGCGCTGGCGCTGCGTCAACGGCCGCAACTGCCACCTGGTCGCCTCCCTCGCCTACGCCGCCGGCCGAGACCAGCTCGACATCGAAGGCCTCGGCGGCACGCGTGTCGTCCAACTCGTCGAGGCGGGACTGGTCGCCGACCTCGCCGATCTGTTCACCCTCACCCGCGAGCAACTGCTCGGGCTGGAGCGGATGGGGGAGACCAGCACCGACAACCTGCTCGCCGCCATCGCCGCGGCCAAGGGCCAGCCCCTGTCCCGCGTGCTGTGCGCGCTCGGCGTCCGCGGCACGGGCCGGTCGATGTCGCGCCGCATCGCCCGCCACTTCGCCACGATGGAGCACCTCCGTGCCGCCGACGCCGGGGCCATCCAACAGGTCGAGGGCATCGGCACCGAGAAGGCCCCGTCCATCGTCGCCGAGCTCGCCGAGCTCGCCCCCCTCATCGACAAGCTCGCCGCGGCCGGGGTGAACATGACCGAGCCGGGAGCCACGCCACCCGCCGCCGAGGACAGCGACAGTGCCGAAGACGAAAAGGGGGAGGGCGGGCCGCTCGCCGGGATGACGGTCGTGGTCACCGGCGCGATGACGGGCCCTCTGGAAAAGCTCAGCCGCAACCAGATGAACGAGCTCATCGAGCGAGCAGGCGGGCGCTCCTCCTCCAGTGTCTCGAAGAAGACCAGCCTCGTGGTCGCCGGAGAGGGAGCCGGATCGAAGCGTGCCAAGGCCGAAACCCTCGGCATCCGACTGGCCACCCCCGACGAGTTCGCCACCCTCGTCACCGACCACCTCGAGTGACCCCGCCTGAACGCCACTTCCGGGTGTTGCTTGCCCACTCATCGGCTTGCACGTGAGTGTGCCGCTTCGGTGATGGCGTCAAGCGGCGGCGGTGTTCAGGGCGCCATGTTGCGGGCGACGCGGAATCCCACGTCGTCGATCCGGAGGGTCGGATGGCTCCGGCGCCGCACCGACGCCCGGCAGCTCCAGTGCTCGTCGAACCATCCGCCGCCGCGCAGCACCCGGTAACTGCCGTACACCTCGGCGTCGTAGACGTCCCAGCACCACTCCCACACGTTGCCGAGCATGTCGTGCAGCCCCCATGTGTTGGGCAGTTTGCCGCCCACGGTGTGCAGCCGTTCGTCCGAGTTGCCGCGATGCCAGGCGATGTCGTCGAGCTTCCCGTATCGGGCCTCGGTCGTGCCTGCGCGGCAGGCGTGTTCCCATTCGGCCTCGGTCGGCAGCCGGTAGCCGTCGGCGGACGCGTCCCACTCGATGCGTTCGTCGCCTGCACGGCCCTCGAAGCCGTCACGGGACTGGTAGACGGGGGTCAACCCCTCTTGTGCGGACAGGGCGTTGCAGAACCGGACCGCGTCCCACCAGGAAGCGCCCTCGACGGGCAGCAGATCGCCCTGCACACCGCTCGGGCGCTCGCCGGTGACCTGCATGTACTGCGACTGGGTGACCGGGTACGCCGCGAGGTGGTAAGCCGCCAGCTCGGTCGACCAACTGCGCTGGGTTCGCCGGTCCGAGAGGGTCGCCTGTCCCGCCGGGACGCTGATCATCATGCTGTCCGTGTTCACGTCCATGAGGATGAGATCGTACGGGAGCAACGGTCCCGAGGCCCTGGAACCGGCCGCCGGGTCAGGCGGTTCACAGTGGTCTCGTGCGGTCCGGGTGCACCGATCGGCAGTTCCACGGCCTCCCGCTGGGCCCGCACGCCGAAACGGCAATCTCTCCTGGTGACCCCCGTTCCCTTGATGTCAGGGCCATGCCATCATGACGCGCCATCCTGTGTTCGCCCGTTCGTCCCGCCGTTCACCGGCGCCCCACGGAAGGACCTCGTGATCCAGATGCCGACCTCTCGCCCCTTGCTCGTCGCCACCGCCGCGGGTGCGGCCCTGGCCGGCGTGCTCATCGCCCCGGCCCCGGCGCGGTCCGCCGACAGCCCACCGGCCGGCGCCTACTACGTGCAGAGCGCGACCACCGGTCTCAACGCCGCGGACAACGGGGGAGCGGTGGAACAGCACAGCCCCAAGGGCAACGAGGACCACCAGCAGTGGACGCTGCGCGCCAGTGGGTCCTCGTACGTCCTGGAGAGCACCGACACGGCGGGCAGTTGCCTCGGCCGCTCCGGTGACCAGGCCAGAACCGTGGCCTGCTCCGGAGGCGACGCGGCCTGGGAGCTGGCGCCGACCGCTCCCGACCAGTACACGCTCAAGGCCCCCGGCACGGACCGCTACTTGACGGTGGGAGCCAAACCGTCCGGCTCGAACTACCCCGCCCCACTCGCCATCGGGTCGGCCGGCAACCTGGCCTCCTGGTACCTCACCCCCGTCACCCCCGCGACCAACGCCATGCCCGCCCCGGACCAACGCACCCTGGACCAGGTCACGTTCCTCACCGCTCACAACGCCTACGCGAACGGAGTCGACGGCGGCTTCGCCCCGCCCTTCGTGAACCTGGTGCCGAACCAGACACGCGGCGTCAACCAGCAACTGGCCGACGGCGTACGAGGATTCATGCTGGACATCCACCAGACGCCGGACGGCGCCATCCTCTGCCACAACAGCTGCACCCTGGTCAGCAAGCCGGTCGCACTGTGGGTGGACCTCCAGCGCATGGTGGACTTCCTCAAGCAGCACCCGGACCAGTTCGTCACCGTCTTCCTGGAGGACTACGTCGATCCCGGCGTCCTGCGCGCGGAGCTCGCCCGAGTCAGCGGTCTGTCCGACGTGCTCTACCGCCCCGACAAGACGGGTGTACGGCAGAACGGCTGGCCCAAGCTGGCCGACCTGATCGCGGCCGACCACCGCCTGCTCCTCTTCACGGATCACAGTCGTTCCTCCGACGAGTCCGCCGGCCTCACCCGGGACAGCTTCGGCGTGATGTACCAACGCGAGTGGACGGTGGAGAACTACTGGTCCATGGGTTCGGGCCTCGGCTCCTCCGACTGGGCCTGCTACAGCCGCTGGTACGACGCCAACACCACCCTCCCGCTCACCCGCACCGAACCCGCCTTCCGCCCGCTGTTCGTCATGAACCACTTCCGCGACGTGACGATCAGCTCCACCGCCACGACGGACAACTCCAAACTCGCCGACCGGGCCCGCCGGTTCTGCCAGCCGGCCGCCCGCAAGAAGCCGAACTTCCTCGCGGTGGACCGCTACGACCTCGGTGACCCGGCAGCGGCCGTCAACACCTTGAACACCTACACCTATCCGTAGACCGGGGGCAGGGCTTGGCAAGAGTTCGGAAAGCGCCGGGGAAGTGAGGGCGTGAGGACGCCCGTGAGGTGCCTCCGGTCAGGCACGATAGGCGTGTGACTTATGCGGTGACCGTGGAAGTGGGCCTTCCCGTTGATGCCCCGGAACTCGACGCGCTTCAACGGGAAGGCGTGGTCCTTCTCCTGCGCAGGGGCCTTGATTCGATCGAAGGCATCGAGGGGCCCGACGGGATGGAAGTCGACCTGCTGGACGATGTGGTCGCCGTCCATCCCGGCGGTGCTCTGCTGAAGCTCTTCGTCGACGCTCCGGCACTGGAGTTCGCCGAGGACGCCGCTCGTGAGGTCATCGCGGTGCTCCTGGAGCGAACCGAACTGCTCGACGACTGGGAGATCACCCGGTGCGAGGTGGAACTGCACCCCGATCTCCTGCAGGAGAGCCTCGACGCGGCCGACGGCCCGGACGCGCCACCGGCTGATCCGGCGGAGCGCGCACGACGTCACGCGGACGCCAAGGCGTCCTCTGGGGCGAGCGGCCTCGATGACGGCGAAGTCGAGGACATGCGACGCCGGTTGAGATCCCTCGCGGCGCGCCTGGAAGCCTTCCCCCTGGAGTCCTTCGGCTACTCGGACGACGAGGAGAAGCGCGTCGTCGACAGGCAGACGGCGGAGGTCGCAGCCGGCGCCCTCGTCTACGCGATCGATCTCCTGGTGGACGAACTGTTCGGGGATCTGGCCGGCCTGGAGGAGGACGGACCGACTCTCGCCGAGAGCGACGGGGCGTTCATGGTCCTGGAGGACCTGCCCCCGCAGTTCGCCCTCCACTACACGGTGCTCTTCGTCCGACGCCTGATCGTCACAGCCGTAGCGCTGACCGGGCGCCTCACCCAGCCGCACTTCGGCCGGTTGAACTGCGTGGCCGAAGAGGTCCTGCTGCGTCTCCTTCTCACCGACGCGGAGGTGACGGCCGATACCTACGGGCTGTTGACCGATGAGCTCCGCACGGCCTGGGAGGTGTTCGCCGACGAGGTGTACGACGACATGGACCATGCGTGGCTGTACGAGGCCGCCGCCGAAGGCATCGACAACGACCCGGCCCTCGCGCAGTTGGGCATCGCCCCCATGGGAGTCGAGAACTGGTTCACTCCCTTCAGCGAGGAGCGACACGTCCATCCGTATGCCGCGAACGCCGACGAGGGGCCATGGGACGACCCCGAGTGAACCGACCGATCCAGGCGTTAATCGGTCGCGGCCGGGGCCAAGCGCTGTTAGCTTGCCGCAGTGGATCTCTTCTCGCACTCTTGGACGGCGCTGCGCACCACGGTCGCCGCACTCACGGACCAGGACTTCGAGCGGCCGTCCGGCTGCACCGGTTGGCTGGTGCGGGACCTGGTGTGCCACCTCGTCATCGACGCGCAGGACGTCCTGATCACCCTCGTGACCCCCGCGGACACGGAACCGACCAGGGACGCGGTGACCTACTGGGACATCGTCGACACCCCCACCGGCGACGACCCGCTCGACGCGCTGACCGTCCGGCTGGCCGCCGCCTACGGTGACCCGGCGCTGCTCAAGTTCCACCTCGACGACGTGGGGTCGGCCGCCGGACGCGCCGCTGAACTCGCGGATCCGGGCGCCCGGGTGAGCACCCGCGATCAGGTACTCACCGCGGGCGACTACCTCTCCGCGTACGTCATGGAGTGGACGCTGCACCATCTCGACCTGATCGCTCACCTTCCCGACGCGGCCGAGCCGCCCGCCGAGGGCCTGGTCGCAGCGCGCGCGATGCTGGAGAAGATCGCCGGCGCCGCGTTCCCCACGTCGTTCTCCGACAAGGACGCGCTGCTGATCGGCACCGGTCGCCGGGTTCCGACCGACGCGGAGAACAGCGAACTCGCTCGAGGTGAGTGGGCCGAGAGGCTGCCACTCGTCCTCGGCTGAGGTGGTCAGTGAGCTCTTTCGGCTTCGCGCAGGGCATATGGCGCACGCTGGTGCGACGGGAGCTTGCGCGGTCAGCGTTCGGTCGCCGTGCCCGGTTCGCCGATTGCGTGCGGTATCTGCCTGCGGGAAGTGATACCGAGCTTGCGGAACACCTTGTTCATATGGAACTCGACGGTTGAGGTGGTGATGAACAGCCGCGTCGCGATCTCGGCGTTGGTCAGCCCCGAGGCTGCCATGGAGGCCACCTGCCGTTCGCGCGGCGTGAGGTCGAACCTGGTCTCCTCCGACCGCCTGCGGGCCGTCTCGCCGGTGGCCAGCAGCTCGAGCCGGGCCCGCTCGGCGTACGGCACCGCACCGAAGGCGTCGAAGCTCTCGTACGCGGCGCGCAGCTGCGTCCTGGCCTCGGAACGCCGCTTGCGGCGGCGCAGCCACTCGCCGAACAGCAGCCGGGACCGGGCCTGCTCCAGGGCCATCGGAACCTGGCCCAGCAGTTCGACCGCCTCCTGGTAGAACTTCTCGGCTTCGTCGCCGTCGGCGACCAGCGCCCGGCCGAGGGCCAGGGTGCCCAGGGCCCAGGGTGTACCGGCGCGGGGGCCGCGTTCCTCCAGCCGGGCCAGGGCCTCGTCGGCGCCGGCTCGGTCGCCGGTGCGCACAGCGGCCTCCACGAGCAGCGGGAGAACGAGGTTGCCGCAGGCCAAGGGGTCGTCCTCGAAGACCGCCCGCGCGTGCTTTATCGCCTGCCGGTAGCGGCCCTGGCCCAGCTCGAACAGGGTCAGAGCGTGCTGTGCCAGTAGCTGGAGCAGGCCATGGCCGATGCCCTTCATCCCCGCGGTCCGGCGCACCGCCGCCCGCAACTCCGCCTCCCTGCCGGTCAGGGCGAAGAGGTGGAGCCGGTTGATGTCTCCGCCCCCGGGAAAGCCGGTGTCGGCCGCGATGTCGTCGAACTCGGCGTAGCGGACCTCCGCCTCCGTGAACCGGCCGTCCCAGAGTTCGCAGCGTGCCTGGACGAGCAGCGTCATGCTCAGCGAGTACAGCGCGCCGGCGTCACGGTCCGCCGCCGCGATGCGATCGGTGAGTTCGCGTGCGGCCCGGATGTCCCACAGATCGTCGCAGGCCATGGACAGCATCACCGCGAAAGGACTGTTCGCGTCCCCGATCTCGCCACCGTTCCGCAGCCGGTCAAGGGCAGTACGCAGTACGGGCGCGCCGTGCTCGTAGCCCTCGGCCACGCGCCGGGCCAACCCCTCCATCAGCAGGTCACGGCCGTACGCGGCGGCGTCCGAGTGGCGCCCGGCCGCGGCGACGGTCGCCGCGACCTCGGTCAACGACGTGCCCTGCGTACAGCCGTGGGCGACCAGTGCGGCGTGCAGTGCTTCGCAGAGCAGTTCCCAGGTAAGCCGTGGGTCCTGTGGACCGAGCCTGTTCGCGGCATCCATCAGCATCGCGGGAACGTCGGCGACGACAATCTTGAACATCTGCGCGGTCGCCCGTATCCGCAGTTCGCGCGTGCGCATGACCGGGCCACGCATGTCGGCGTCGGCGAGGTCCAGAGCGGTCTGTGCCGCCGACGCGTCGCCCGACATCAGATGGGCCTGCGCCGCGTCGAGCAGGCGTTCGGCCCGTTTGCCCGGGGCACCGGTGAAGTCGGCGGCACGGGACAGGAACAGCGCCTGCTGGGAGTAGCCGCCGCGGGAGCGGGCTCGCTCGGAAGCGGCCTCCAGGTCGTCGGCGACCTGGTCGTCCACGCCCTCGGAGGCGGCCTCGGCCCGGTGCCAGGCACGGCGGTCGGCGTCCCGCACGGCGTCGCAGGCGGCGGCCAGTGCCGCGTGCATCCGCCGCCGCTCACCGGGTTCGGCTCCGGCGTACACCGCGGAGCGGATCAGCGGATGACGGAAGGCCGTCGGCACGCCCCGGCCGACGATGCCCGCGGCGACCGCGGGCTCGACGGCGCGAGCCGACAGGCCCAACCTCCCGGCGGCCCGCCACATCGTCCCCATGTCTCCCGAGGGAGCCGCCGCGAGCAGCAGCAACAGGATCTCGGTCTCCGATGGCAGGGCTTGGACCAGGCGCTGGAAATGGCCTTCCAGCAGACGGCCCACCGGCAGTGGCTCGGGCAACGGGGCGATACCGGAGAGCTGCTCGGCGGTAAGGGCATCAGCCAGTTCCAGCAGCGCGAGCGGATTGCCGCCGGTGCCGGCGACGATCCGGTCGGCCACGGCCGGGTCCACCCGCCGGGTGCCGAAGGAGAGCAGAATCCTGGCCTCCGACTCCGGCAGACCGGTCACGGCGTGCGCACTGAGCGCGTCGAACAGGCCCGCCCCGCCGAGCACTTCGCGGACGGCGAAGATCAGGCCCAGGGAGTCGGCATGCAGCCGGCGGGCGGCGAACGCGAGCGCCTCGGCCGACTCCCGGTCCAGCCACTGCGCGTCGTCCACGAGGAAGAGCAATGGCTGATCGGCGGCGACCTCGGACAGTAGCGTCAGTGTCGCCAGGCCGACCAGGTAGCGGTCCGCGGGCAGCCCTTTCACCAGGCCCAGGGCCGCGTTCAGTGCGGCCTGCTGCGGCTCGGGCAGCCGGGCCACCCGGTTCAGGAACGGCCGCAGCAGCCGGTGCAGCGCGCCGAAGCCAAGACCGGTCTCCTGCTCGACCGCGGTCAGCCGGACCACCCTCAGTTCTGCGGCCTGGGCCGCGGCGTGGTCCAGCAGCCGGGTCTTGCCGATTCCGGGTTCGCCGGTCAGGACCAGGGCTCCGCTCAGACCGTCGCGCACCGTGTCGAGGAGCCGTCCTATGGCTTCCCGTTCGGTGTGACGACCGATCATGGTCAGGGGCCTCGCGGATGCCTGCTGGACGCCGTTCCACACCATGGGACCGCTCCCCGCAACTCGTCGAGACCCGTGCAGGGGAAGGCTAGGAGCGCTGCGCGGTCGGCAGCGAGCGTCATGTGACGGTGGTCAGCACAGTGCGCTGACCACCGTCCGCAGTTCGGCGCGCGAGACCACGCCCAGCTTGGGGAAGATCCGGTGGAGATGCGAGCTGACCGTGCGGTGCGACAGGTAGAGCCGCTGGCCGATCT
This sequence comes from Streptomyces sp. SAS_270, assembly GCF_052543295.1. Lineage (NCBI taxonomy): Bacteria > Bacillati > Actinomycetota > Actinomycetes > Kitasatosporales > Streptomycetaceae > Streptomyces > Streptomyces sp. SAS_270. The sequence continues at coordinate 41,865 of NZ_JBMNDS010000026.1, read as the reverse complement.
CACGGTTGGTCAGTCCCTCGGCGGCGAGCTGGACGATCTGCAACTCATGGGCGGTCAGCTGGTCCCGGGCGTCCGGGGCCCGACGGCGGCTGGTCTCACCCGCAGCCCGCAGTTCCCGGCGGGCCTTGTCCCCCCAGGGGATCGCGCCGAGCGCATCGAACATGTCACGGGCCGCCCGGAGGTGGTCGCGGGACTCGACACTGCGCCGTCGACGTCGGAGCCATTCGCCGTAGGCCAGGTGGGTACGGGCCCTGATCAGCGGCCAGGCGCTCAGGTCGGCGCCCAACGCGGCCGCGAAGAGCGGGTCGGCGTCCTCATCGGCGGCCAGTAGGGCCCGGACCAGACGCAGGTCGGCGTGGAGCGCCGGCGCGGGGGTCACCGTGGCGACCTCTTCCAGCTCCGTCACGATCGGGCGTACGGCTCCCAGCCGCCCGCAGTGCGTCGCCGCGTCGACGAGGTCGCCCACGGCGGTCAGCCGCAGGGCCACCTGGAAGGCGGGATCCGCCGGATCGTGCAGCCGGCGGAAATGACCGAAAGCCTCCTCGAACCGCCCTGCCCCCAATGCGGCCAGACCTCGTGCCATCGACGCGGTGGCCAGCACCGGACGCGCCCCGGCCGGAAGCCCGATCTCCTCCGCCTCCTCGGCCAGCCGCAGGGCGGAATCCACCTCACCGCGCAACGCGGCGAGCTTGGCGGCCGTGGCGGTCATCAACGCGTACATCATCGTCTGGTCGGTCTCGCGCGCCAGCCTTCGTGACTCCTCGGCCGTGGCGATCGCCGCACCGAGATCGCCGACCACGAGGGCGCTCCACGCGTCCGCGCCGACCGTACGGGCCAACAGACCCAGGCGCCCCTGGGCACGCAGAGGTTCGCCGCCGGCCGCGGAGAACGCCCGGGCCAGGTCGAAGCCGCCGACGAGCAGCGAGGCGGTGCTGAGCATGCGGTAGGCGCGGCCGTCGTCGCCCTCCTTCAGCGTGACGTGCCGGGCACGGTCCAGGACGAAGGCGCCGCGATCGACGGGCGCGGCGTAGGCACAGATGGCCAGGCGCCACGGATCGAGCTCGTCCAGCTCCATCCGCTCCACGGCCTCCAGGACCCTGCTGCGTCCCTCCGCCCCCGGTTCGGACCAGAAGCACAACTGTGCGGCGCTCCACAGGATTCGCAGCGCCAGCGCACGGTCCTGCGAGGCCATCTCCTCGGCGAGTGCCGTCAGGGAGATGGCACCGGACGAGTGGCTGTGCAGTCCCTCGTCGAAGCGACCGCGAAGCCAGACGACCGTGGCGTGCTGCCGCCGTGACAGCGACTCGGTGAGCGCCTGGTCCAGCAGCCGGGTCACGGTCTCGGGCCGGCCGAGTTCGACGGCGAAGTCGGCCGCACGCAACAGCCGTTCCGCTCGGTGGCCGGAGTCCTCGCTGAGCGCGGCTGCTTGTTCGAGGGCCGCGACGGCCGCCGCGATGCCGCCCCGACGAACGGCTCGGCGAGCGGCGTCCTCCAGCGCGGCGGCGACCGATTCCTCGGGGGCGTCGGCTGCGGCGGCCCGGTGACGCACCTGCCGGTCCGGGTCTTCGTCCAGTACGGCCGCGAGCGCGGCGTGTGCGGCGCGGCGGACGCCGGTGGGCATGGTCTGCTGGATCGCCGACCGCATCAGCGGATGCCCGAAACGCAGTTCGGTGCCGACGACTTGGACGAGCCGGGCGTGCACGGCCGGGTCGAGATCCGCGGCTGTGGCCGCCGCGCCGGTGAACCGCCGGGTCGCGCGGTAGATCTCGGGAAGCGACGGGCTGTCGTCGATGGCCGCGATGCGCAGCAGACTGCGGGTGGTTTCGGGCAGGGTCTCCAGGCGGTCGGTGAAGGCACGCTCAAGCCGCTCGGTGAGGGGCAGTTGGGAGAGATGCGGATCGACTGACGTGCCGAGAGTGCGGGAGAGTTCGGTCAGAGCCAGGGGGTTGCCGGCCGCCTCGGCCAGCAGGCGGCGATGCGCGGTCGGGCGCAGATCCGGCGCTCGGTCCGCCAGGAGCTCCGTGGCCTGGCCGTCCGTGAGCGGGCCCAGGACCACGGAGCTGAGTTCATCGGAGTTCAGACGCGATCGGTAGCCGTCGCGTGCGGCTCCCACCATGATCACCGGCTCCGTGCCGACTCTGCGCGCCACGAAGGTGAGGACGCTGGCGGTGGCGTCGTCGAGCCACTGAGCGTCGTCGACCAGGACGAGCACCGGGGCGACCGCGGCAGCGTCGGCCAGGAGGTTGAGTACCGCCAGACCGACCAGGAAGACGTCGGGGACACCGGCCTCGGCGTGCCCGAGGGCGGTGTCCAGAGCCTGCCGGTGCGGCGCGGCGAGCTCGGCGGCTCCCGCGGACAACGGGCGCAGGACGAGCTGCAGACCGGCATAGGGGACGTCGCTCTCGGCCTCGACACCGCTGGTGCGCAGGACCCGGTAGCCGAGCCTCTCGGCGAGAGCGGCGGTCTCGGCGAGCAACGCCGTCTTCCCGATGCCGGGCGCCCCGTGGATCAGCACCGCGCTTGCGTGGCCCCGCGGATCGTCGAGCAGTCGGCGCAACAGATCCAGCTGATCGTTCCGACCGATGAGCTCCACGTTCCCCCCATCAGCCGGGTCCCCGGACTCGGTCTGTCTGGAAGGTCAGGGTACTGCGCCGCGGCCGACGATCTGAGAGGGAAACCGGGATGCGATGAACTGCCGCTGCACCTCAGCGCAGCCGGGGCCGCCGTCGACGACGTGCCACCCGCCGGGCGTCACCGGCACGAACTGCCCCAGTCGCAGGGCGAGTTCGATCGTGAGGTGGCCGCCCGGCGTCCGGGACCCGGTAACAGAAGGTGTCCGTCAGAGGGCGTCCCTCAGAGGGCGTCGATCATGCCACCGTCGATCATGAAGTCCGCGCCGGTGATGTTCCCCGAGCGCCGACTTGCCAGATAGAGCACGAGGTCGGCGACCTCGCCCGGGGTGCTGAACCGGCCGGTGGCCGCCGCCCCGGCAGCGTTGCGGGCCACCTCGCCCGGATCGACGCCCAGCGACTGCCCGACGGTGTCGGCGACACCGCCGGCGCCCTTCCACAGCGCGGTCTCGACCGGCCCGGGGCTCACCGTGTTGACGCGCACGCCCTCCGGCCCGACCTGCTTGGACAGGGCCTTGCAGAAGTTCGTCAGCGCTGCTTTGGCGGCGCTGTAGTCGAGGACCAGCGGATCGGGCAGACGGGCGTTGACGGAGGAGACGGTGACGATCCGTCCGTCGCCGCTTGCGATCAGATGGGGCAGTGCGGCGCGGGTGGCACGCACGGCGGCCATGAAGTTGATCGTGAAGGCCCAGTCCCAGTCCGCGTCGGACACGGCCTGGAAGCCGTCCACGCGCGGGCGCACCGCGCCGACGTTGTTCACCAGCACGTCGACGCCGCCGTACCCGGCGACCGCCTCTGCCACCAGCGCGGCCGGAGCGTCGGGATCGGTCAGGTCCAGCTCCACGACGGTGAGTTCGGCGCCGCCCTTGATCAGAGCGTCTAGGGCATCGGTACGTCGTCTCGAACCCGCGACGACGTGGGCACCGGCTCCGAGAAGTGCCTCGACGACCGCCAGGCCGATTCCGCGCCCGGCCCCGGTGACCACGGCGCTCTGCCCGGCCAGAGCGAGGTCGAAGGCGCTGGGCCCGGGGATGCTCGACGTCATCGCGAGGCCTCCGGGTTCTGTCGGCCCAGCCAGGTCAGGACCGTTTCGGCGACCTCGCGCCAGCCGCTGTCGATGGTCAGGGAGTGCCCACGATCGGGGAAGCCGATGATGTCGGTGACGGCGTCGGAGTGTCGGTACTGCTTGAGGGTGGCGCGGGTGACGGTCTCGGGAACGGTGTGGTCCTTGCCGCCCGAGATCAGCAGCAGCGGGCCCCGTCCGGAGTTGTCGGTGGCGACCTTCGCCGGCGAGTGCGGGTTGAAGTTGGCGGAAGCCGCCTCGTAAAGCGGCTTGCCGGGGGCGGGAATGGTCCAGCGTTCGTACAGCGCCGCCGACTCCTCCTCGGAGACCGCGTTGCCGAAGGCGAACCGGAACTGCTCGGCGGTCAGGGACACCGCACGGCGCTTGTTGGCGGGGTTGCGGAACACCGGCAGCGTGGCCTTGAGCGCCGACAGCGGCAGCGGCAGGACTCCCTTGATCTGCGCGGCGTCGATCGCGACGGCTGCGGCGGCGCGGTCCTGGCCGAGCAGCTTCTGGGCGATCATGCCGCCGAACGAGTGGCCGATGAGGATGGGCGGCACGGGCAGTTGGGCGATCAGTTTCGCGTAGTGCTCCACGACGTCGTCGATGCCGTGGTCGGCGATGCTCTCCGGGTTCGCGCGGGCCTCCACGACCGTGTCGGGGTCACCCGGCCAGCCCGGGGCGGACGGGTCGTAGCCCTGCTCGCGGAACAGGTCGATCCACGGCTGCCATGAGGCACTGTGCAGCCACAGCCCGTGGATGAAGTAGACGGGGATCGGTGTGGTCATGGCTCAGCCTCCTGCGTGGCGACATGCCGTTCCGGCAACGGCTGACACAACCCTGTTCCCGGCTCGCTCGAACCGTGGTGACACCCCAGTCCTTCACGACCGGACGCCGAACGGCCCCCAGGACCCCGGTGTACTCCGCGGTTGCCCGTGCCGCACCTCAGGACAGCGGAGCGGTCTCTGCCAGACTGGCCCCCGAGGGGCTTCGCTTCTCCCCTGAGCCGTTGCCGATCATCGCGGTGAAGGGGGATGCCCGCGGGCGAGTCAGCGGTTCAGGCGGGAGCAGGGTGTGGCTGACGCGGCGGTGATCGGGAACGGACTGCACGAGGTCGACGACACGTCGGTGACGTCCGGGTCGACCGGCGTCCTCGTGTCGGGCCAGGCCAGCTGCCCGTGCGTCGGCGCACGAGCGCTTCGAAGTGAGGTCGTGGCATGAAGGCGATCGTCGTGGGCGCGGGCATCGGGGGGCTGACCGCGACGTTGAGCCTGCGCCGCGCGGGCTGCGACGTCACGCTTGTCGAGCAGCTGCCGCGGTTCACGGAGATCGGGGCAGGGATCCAACTCGCGCCCAACGCCACGCGGGTGCTACGCCGACTGGACCTGCTCGACATGGTTGCCGCACAGTCCACCCGCCCCTCCCACCTGAGCTTCCGCACCTGGTCGGACGGGGCCGAGATCGTCCGCTACACACTGGGGCGCGAGGCCGAGGACGGGTTCGGGGCGCCCTACCTGCAAGTCCACCGAGCCGATCTGCAACAGGTCCTGGCCGCGGCGGTGCTGCCCCACTCGGTGCACCTGAACACCGCTGTCGTAGGGATCGACCAGGACGACGAGTGCGCCTACGTGACGACGGCGAGTGGAGAGCGCCTCGGGGCGGACCTGGTCGTGGCGGCGGACGGAGTGAGGTCCGCGGCCCGGCAGTGGCTCTTCGGCGCGGACGAAGCGGTCTTCTCGCACACCGCTGCCTACCGGGCGCTGCTGCCGGCCGACGAGGTGACCGATCTGGACCTGTCGGACTACGCACTCTGGCTCGGCCCGGACCGACACTTCGTCCACTACTGGGTGCGCCGCGGGGAGCTGCTCAACGTCGTGGCCGTGGTCCGGGCGGAGGCGGCGCAGGAGTCGTGGACCGCGCAGGCGGAGCCGGGGGAGCAGCTGCGCGAGTTCGACGGGTGGGACTCCCGGGTCCTCAGCGTCCTCGACCGTGCGGGGCAGGTGTTCCGCTACGGCATCCACACGCGCTCACCGCTCGCGCGGTGGAACATCGGGCGGATAACCCTGCTGGGCGACAGTGCCCATGCGATGGTGCCGTTCCAGGCCCAGGGTGCGGCGCAGGCGATCGTGGACGCGGCCGTGCTCGGCGACGCTCTCGCGGGTACGAAGCCGGCCGAGGTGCCGGCCGCGCTCGACCGGTACGCGCTCCGGCGGATCTCGGCTGCGACGAGTGTGCAGGCGAGTTCCGCGCGGGCGGGCCACGACTACCACCTTCCGGACGGGCCCGAGGCGCAGGCGCGCAATGCCCGACTGGTGGCATACGCGGCCGAGAACAGGTTCGGTCCCCACTCGGCCTCGTGGGCGGTCGACGCCGGCCTCTGAGGCTCAGTACCAGAGGTACAGCAGCCACTGGCCGAATGGACCGGCGCCGCACTGGTAGGTGTCGCCGGAAGCATCGCCGTCGGAAATACAGTTGGACTTGTTCCAGTAGGCGCCGTAGAAGTGCCAGCCGGCCGGATCCGCGTTCGTCTCGTGGGCCGAAGCCTTGATTGATCGGTTGGGTTCGGATGCCTGGGCCGTGGCAGCTGTCCCGCCGAGGGTGAGCGCACTCCCCACGACCAGGCCGACCAGTGCGCGTCGCATACGCATGATGTGCCCTCCTCTTGATCGAATTGGACCTCGAGCAGATCGAGCACACGTTACGTTCCCGCCAACGTGCGGGAATGGTGGGCGAGTTGAAGCGCGCTGGAGCGACGTCAAGATGGCGCTGCAGCCCCCCCGGCAGTGCGTGGCCGAATGTTCTCGGCGTCCTATCGAGCGGGCCGTTCGGGGATCGTCGGGAGAACCTTCTCAGTGATGTCGAGGAGGGCGGTGTCGTCCGGGAGGGCTCCGGACTTGCTCCATACGGTGATCTCGTAGTAGCCGCCCCGGTCCTTGCGGTCGAGGGCCACGGACAGCGTCCTGGCCAGGGGGCCCTGTTCGACCGGTCCGCCGGACCCGCTGCTCCCGAGATTGAGCTCGATCTGCATGGTGTGATCCGAGGAGTAGACCGCGGGCCGACCGAGAACCTTGAGGATCTTGACGTCCCTCTCGTTCCCGTACTTCATCAGCTTCACGTACTGGTCGATCGACAGGTCGTTGTAAGTGGCCGAGACATTCACGGTGTATGTGTCGAACGAGATCTCGGCCTCCGGCAGGGCGACCTTCCCGTCAGTCAGGGGAGCGGTGTTGTTGTTGCCGGAAGCAGTGGTCGCGGTCTCTGCGGGCGTTCCGAGGAGCTTGGCCAGGTCTGGCCGGTTGAGCGCCTTGCACAGCTCTTCACCGGTCACTGGCCGGGGCGTCTTCTTGTAGACCTTCGGCAGCGCCTCGTGTTCTCCGTCCGAACACGAGGCGGGCTGCGGGGTGCTGTCGTCGGACGGCATCATGCGGGGGACCACCCACACCGAAGCCGCGAGTGCCCCGAACACGGCCACGGCTGCGAAGGCCTGGCCCCAGGCGTTGTGCTCCTTCTCCGGAGCGGCTGGGCGGGGGCGCGGTCCAGCTCCGGCGTGGGCTGGGGCCTGGAGTTGGGCTTGGGCTTGGGCCTGGGCCTGGGCAGGGGCGGCAGCATCGACCGTCGCCTCGTCTGCGGAGGCCGCGGGACTCGGGTTCCGGCGGGCGCGCAGAGCCCGCACCACGGTGTGGACGCGTATCGCGGTGAACACGAGGAACACCACGCCGAGACCTGCCGCGACCCGATCGTGATCGCTAACGGCGAGATACGAGATGCGTACGCCGAGAACGGATCCGATCACGATGAGCAGGGGCTCGCGGACCCAGAAGGGCAGGAGACGGATGAGGAAACCGAGCATCCGGTGATCTCACCAGGTCAAGACCATATTTCGCTGTGATGGAAGCCACAGTTCCGGGTGCGGGTAGACCGTGAAGGAAAAGCCGCCGAGCCGACGGTCCCGAGATCGCCGGCTGGACGGCAGCGCGGGTGCGGGCGCCTGGGGCCGGGTCCTCGCCTGCGGCGCCCTCGTTGTCCTGCCCGCGCTGATCGTTTTTATGCCCTACCGGCGGGCGTTTCGTCCACGGCGTCCCAAGCTCCACCGTCGACACGCTCGGCAGCGGAGGGCCCGAGGCCCCCGTCAGTCGTGGGCAACGGACGTCGGTGAACCCTGCCCATGGCCTCGGTTCACTTCATCACCGCCGCCCGCCGAACTCCCAGTCATGGACCTCGATGTCGGCATACCGGTCCGGAGTCAGGACGGTGCGGGCCGCGTCCGGGTCCGGCGCCCTGACCAACGCCGCCGTGCCCAGCCAGGTCGTACCGTCATCGGACTGCAGCGGCCCGTACGCGACCAGGTCGTCACAGTCGGGTGGCAGATCGAGGTCGGCCGACTGCCCCGAACCGAGGCCGAGCACCAGGTATCGGTTGCCGTCGCTCCGGCCACCGGGGAAGTCCCACATCGAGCGCCCCAGCGTGTTGTGCCACCGGCGCAGCAGCACGTCCCGGTACACGCCGGCCTGGTAGTTGGGCTCGTCGAAGGCGAACGCGCGGGCGGCAGCGGCATCCGGCAGGTCGACGATGTGCACGCTGCCGGTGGGCGTGTCCCCGTCGGCGGCGAAGGTCGGGCCGCGGGCGATCAACTTCTTCTCGAACCGGTCCATGTAGGACCAGTGCTCTTCAATCAGCTTGCTGCGCAGTGCCATTGAGCCGGGCCGATCGCGGTGGTAGCAGAAGAACTCCATCCCTTGATCTTCGCAGGGAATCCCGGTCTTCAGGCCGGGCGGGAATGCGATCCTCGGCCCGCAGGCGCGCAGCGCCGGAGTTCACTGCGTTGTCAGTGGCCTCCGCTAGGTTGATCACACTGCGAACTCAGCTGGAGGGGGTGGGCCGGATGATCCGTGCGTACAAGTTCCTCCTGCGGCCCACGGTTCGCCAGCAGGCCGCGTTCGGCGAGATGCTGGCCGATCACTGCTCGCTCTACAACGGAGCCTTGCAGGAACGCCGCGACGCCTACCGGCACGCCTCGAAGACGAGCGTCACATACGGCCAGCAGTCCGCGCAGTTGAAGGAGATCCGGGCGTTCGATGTGGAACGTCAGGGCCGCTGGTCGTTCTCCAGCCAGCAGGCCACGCTGCGCCGTCTGGACAAGGCGTTTGCCGCGTTCTTCCGCCGGGTCAAATCCGGGGACAAGCCGGGGTATCCGCGCTTTCGGGGTGCGATGTGGTTCGACACGGTGGACTTTCCCAAGGACGGCGACGGCTGCCGGTGGGACTCCACCTCGCATGACCCCGTGACCCGTGTCCGTTTCCAGGGCGTCGGGCACGTCAAGGTCCACCAGCACCGGCCCGTGGCCGGCAGGGTCAAGACCGTGTCCGTCAAGCGTGAGGGCAAGCGCTGGTACGTCGTGCTGACCGTTGATCAGCAACAGCCGCAGCCGCTGCCGGCGACCGGCAGCATGGTCGGCATCGACCTGGGCATCGCCCACTTCCTCGCCGACTCCCACGGCGAGTTCGTGCCCAACCCGCGTCACGGGCGGAAGGCCGCCGCCAAGCTCGAAGCCGCGCAGCGGGCACTGTCCCGCTTTCCCCGGGTGCGCCGCGACCAGCGCACCAAGAACCATCAGCGGGCCGTCGAGAAGGTCGCCGGCCTGCACCGCAAGGTCCGCCGTCAGCGGCTCGACCACGCACACAAAACCGCCCTCGGCCTGGTCCGTGCGCACGACGTCATCGCGCACGAAGACCTCAAGATCCGCAACATGGTCAAGACCCCCGCCCCGAAGCCGGACCCCGACCAGCCGGGCGGCTTCCTGCCCAACGGGGCCGCCTCCAAGGCCGGACTCAACCGTTCGATCTCGGATGCCGGTTGGGGGGTGTTCCTGACGATCCTGCAGGCCAAGGCTGAGAGCGCCGGACGGGAAGTGATCGCCGTGGACCCCCGCAACACCTCCCGGACCTGCCCCCAATGCGGGCACGTCGCAGCGGAGAACCGGCCCACGCAGGAGAAGTTCCACTGCGTCTCGTGCGGCCACAGCGCGCACGCGGACATCGTGGGCGCCCTGAACGTGTTACGGGCCGGGCTGGTCCGTCGCGACGCCCAACCGGCACAGCGAGAAGCCCCGGCGTTCACGCCGGGGAGGAGTCACCTCGACAGTCTTCACCACCAGGCGTAGTACCGACTCACCCGCCTCGAAAGACGCGGATCAGCGGTGCGGTCGGACGAACCCTTGGCCGACCCGAAGCCACGGGCGCTGGAAGGTCGTCCGGAGCGCCTACAGCCCCCCGGCATACATGTGCGAAACTCCCCCGATGACCTCGGAGACCATCACCGCGGATGCCGCGGGCACCTGGAAACTCGGCGATCTGAACGTCAACCGGATCGGATTCGGGGCGATGCGGCTGACCGGCAGTGCCGCCTTCCATCTCGGTACACCCAGCGATCGTGAGCGGTCGATCACCGTGCTGCGACGTGCGGTTGAACTCGGTGTCAACCACATCGACACCGCCGCGTTCTACTTCTCGTCGCTGCGCTCCGCGAACGAGCTGATCAACAGGGCGCTGGCGCCGTACCGGGACGACCTGGTCATCGCCGCGAAGGTCGGCCCCTTCCGTGACTACTCGGGGGAGTGGGGCACAGCCGCGCGGCCCGAAGACCTGCGCGGCCATGTCGAGGAGAACCTGCGCCAACTCGGCCGCGACCACCTGGACGTCGTATACCTGCGCCGTATGGGCCAGGAGTCGATTGCCGAACACTTCGGAGCCCTGGCGGAGTTGCGTGAGGCCGGGCTGATCCGGCACCTCGGCATCTCCGACGTCAGGCCTGAGCACATTGCTGAGGCGCAGGCCATCGCTCCCGTGGTCTCCGTGCAGAACAAGTACGGCCTCGGCTCCACGAATTCCGACGGCGACGCAGTCCTGCGAACCTGCGGAGAACAGGACATCGCGTTTGTGCCGTTCTTCGCCATCGCGGGTGAGGGCGGCGCGCGGGGCCCGGCCGACCGGGACGACGAGGCGGTGTCCGACATCGCCCGGGCCCACGGCGTTACGCCCGCTCAGGTGCGACTGGCCTGGACGCTGCACCAGGGCCCTCATGTGCTCGCGATTCCGGGCACGGGCAATCCCGACCACCTCGTGGAGAACGTGGCGGCGGGGGCGCTGCGCCTCGCCGACGAGGACGTCGCCCGCCTCAACGCCCTTCACCGGCAGGGGAAGTGAGAGCAGAGGTGTGCCTGTGAAGGTCAGGCTGCCGGAAGCGGAAACAGCATGCACGTACTCGTGGCGTGGGCCAGAAGGCGATCGTCGGAGTCGAGGAGCTGAGCCTCGGCGAGGGCGGTACGGCGACCGCTGCTGACCACCCTGCCGACGGCGCGGACCCTGCCCGTGTCGAGGGTGATCCGGCGCAGGAACTTCACCGTCAGGTCGAGGGATGTGTACCCCATGCCCTGCGGGAGGGTGGACTGAACCGCGCACCCTGCGGCCGAGTCGAGCAGCGTCGCGTAGATACCGCCGTGCACGCTGCCGATGGGGTTGTAGTGCTCCTCGCCCGGGACCAGGGAGAACACCGCCCGACCGTGCTCCACCTCGTCGAGGGAGAAGTCCACGGTGGCGCCGATGGGCGGGCTGGGCAGGCGACCGGCGACCATCTCGCGCAGGAAGTCCAGCCCCGTGCCCTTTCCTACGGCGGCTGCCGAGAGCGCCGGATCTTCCCACTCGTACGTACGTGACCGGCCCATACGGCTCTGCCTCCAGATCTGGCTTCGTCCATCGAAGCTAGCCAGTGGTTCAGCTGACTGTCAATGATGAAGCCAGGCGCTACGATGACTGCCATGAAATGGCTCGAGGTGAGCACTGAGAACTGCACGGTCCAGCGCACCCTTGACCTGGTCGGTGAGAAGTGGACGCTTCTGGTCCTGCGGGACGCGTTCAACGGGGTGCGCCGCTTCGACGACTTCCACCGCCATGTCGGGCTTTCGGAAGCGGTGCTGGCGGGCAGGCTCCGCAAGCTGGTCGAGGCCGGAATCCTTGCGATGGTCCCGTATCAGGAGCGGGGCAGCCGGACCCGGCACGAGTATCGCCTGACCAGTAAGGGCCGCGATCTGTGGCCCGTTCTTGTGGCGCTCAGGCAGTGGGGCGAGGCCCATGTCGCCAATCCCGAGGGTCCCGTCCTGGATCTCCGACACACCGCCTGCGACGCGCCGGTGAACGTCGTGGTCGAGTGCTCCCGTGACCACGTCGCGCTCACCCCGTCCGAGGTCACGGCCAGGCCCGGCCCTGCCGCCCGGCCTCGTGCCTGAGCAAGGACTCGTTTCCGAGCAAGCGGAAGCAGGCGCGGGCGTGCACGGGCGCACGTGAACGTGCGGGGCCGTGACGCTGCCGATGGCCGCCCGCGACGGCACGATTCACCGTGACGGGAACGGCGCTCGGCGAGGCGCAAGCCTCCGCCGAGCCCCGAGCGCCGAGCAGCAGCCTGTCGGATCCCTCCGGGGCAACCGACCCAAAGGCCTTCAGCCCAGCTGTGCGTGCAGGAATGCCACCGTGCTCTGCCAGGCCTGCGCGGCCGACTCGGGGTCGTACACCTCGGGGCGGCCGTCGTTGAAGAAGGCGTGATGGGCGGGGTAGAGGCGCAGGTCCGCGGTGATGCCGGACTGCTGCTGGATCGCCTGGCTCAGCTTCTCCAGCTGCTCCACCGGAATGGTCGTGTCGAGTTCGCCGTAGTGGCCCTGGATCTGTGCCTTGAGGCCGGAGAAGTCGGGCAGCTCGCCCTGGATCACGCCGTAGAACGGCGCCGCGGCCGTCACGCGGGCGTCTGCGGCGGCCAGGTAGATCACGAAGCCGCCACCCATGCAGAAGCCGACGGAGCCCACCGTCTCGGAGGTGACCTCGGGCAGCCCGAGGAGGTGGTCGACCGCACCGGAGAGGAGTTCGACGCCGCGTGCGACCGGCAGCTCTCCCATCATGCGCAGGGCCTCGGCACTGTCGTGGGCGACGTTGCCGCCGTAGAGGTCCGGCGCCAACGCCACGAAGCCCTCCTGGGCCAGACGGTCGGCGACATCGGCGATGTGGTCGGTCAGGCCCCACCACTCCTGGATGACGATCACGCCGGGTCCCTGTCCGGAGGGCGGCAGCGCCAGATAGCCGTGCGCGGTGGCCCCGGCGCTGGGGAAGGTCACGTTCTGGTGCGCGGGGGCGCCCGTCGACTTCGGCTTCTCTGACATGGCACTCAACTCCTGTAGGGGAAGCGCGTGATGAGGTCTGCCGAAGCGGGGCCCCGGCATGATCCCCACGATGCCATGCGTGTGCGCGGCGCCTGCGGGCGGCTCGCAGGAGGCCGATGCGGGGCGCCCGCGGACCACGCATCCGGGGCGCCCGTGCGGTCGAGTACGCCCTCGGATCATGACCTGGTCCGAAGATGCCGTACCCTACGTGTTACGTATAACCCTCCGAGAGGCCCTGATGAGTCGCATCGCCCTGGTCACCCTCGTCGTCGACGACTACGACGAGGCGATCCGCTTCTACACCGAGGCCCTCGGTTTCCGGCTCGCCGAGGACGAACCCAGGCCGGACGGCTCCCGCTGGGTGGTCGTCGAACCCGGCGCGGCGGGCCACGGCACCGGCCTCCTGCTGGCCCGGGCGAAGAACGAGGCCCAGCGCGGCAGGGTCGGCGACCAGACCGGCGGCCGCGTGGGGTTCTTCCTGCACACCGACGACTTCGCCCGCGACCACGCCCGGATGCGCGACGCGGGCGTGGCGTTCCTGGAGGAGCCGCGCCACGAGCCGTACGGCTCGGTCGCCGTCTTCCAGGACCTGTACGGAAACCGCTGGGACCTGCTCCAGCCCGCCCAGTAACCAGACCTCCCCAAGACGACCTGCCGAGGAAAGACACGCATGACCGCGCCCCGCATCGACATCGACACCCTCCGCCGCCTCCCCAAGGCCGTACTGCACGACCACCTCGACGGCGGTCTGCGCCCGGCCACCCTGGTGGAACTCGCCGAGACGGTCGGCCACACGCTGCCCACCACCGACCCTCAGGAACTGGCCGCCTGGTTCTACGACGCCGCCAACTCCGGTGACCTGGTGCGCTACATAGCCACCTTCGAGCACACCCTCGCCGTGATGCAGACCCGCGAGGGCCTGCTGCGCACCGCCGAGGAGTACGTGCTCGACCTCGCCGAGGACGGTGTCGTCTACGGCGAGGTCCGCTACGCGCCCGAGCTGAACACCAACGGCGGGCTGACCCTCGCCGAGGTCGTCGAAACGGTCCAGGAGGGCCTCGCCGCCGGTATGGCGAAGGCCGCGGCCGCGGGCACCCCCGTCCGCGTCGGCACCCTGCTGTGCGGAATGCGGATGTTCGACCGTGTGCGTGAGGCCGCCGACCTGGCGGTGGCTTTCCGGGACGCGGGCGTCGTCGGCTTCGACATCGCCGGCGCCGAGGACGGCTTCCCGCCCGCCGACCACCTGGGCGCCTTCGAGCACCTGCGCCGGGAGAACGTCCCCTTCACCATCCACGCCGGTGAGGCCCACGGCCTGCCCAGCATCCACCAGGCACTCCAGGTCTGCGGTGCCCAGCGCATCGGCCACGGCGTCCGTATCACCGAGGACATCGTGGACGGCAAGCTCGGCCGCGTCGCGGGCTGGGTGCGCGACCGCCGGGTCGCCCTGGAGATGTGCCCCACCTCCAACCTGCAGACCGGCGCCGCCACCTCGATCGCCGAGCACCCCATCACCGCCCTGAAGGACCTGGGCTTCCGGGTCACCCTCAACACCGACAACCGTCTGGTGTCGGGCACGACGATGACCCGCGAGATGTCCCTGCTGGTCGAGGAGGCCGGCTGGGGCGTCGAGGACCTCCGTACGGTCACGGTGAACGCCCTCAAGAGCGCGTTCATCCCGTTCGACGAGCGCAACGCCCTGATCGAGGACGTCGTCCTGCCGGGCTACGCGGCCGCGCTCTGAACCAGCCCGCGTAGGTAGGCGGCCTGTCCGACGTGCTGCAGATCGTCGGACAGGACGCTCACCAGCCGGACGCCGAGGGTGACCGGCGGGTCCCAGCGCTCGTCCACGACACGCTCGAAGTCCTTGGCGGCGAGCCCGCGCACGAACTCTAGGGTCTGTTCGTGGACGGCGTCGTAGTAACCGGTCAGCAGGTCGCCCGACTCGACCCGCACCTTGGTGACCTGCGTGGAGCTGTGGCCGTAGCCCGTGTCCCTGCGTGGCAGGTCTAGCCCGAAGCGTTTCTCCCAGCCCTGAGACAGCCACACCTGGTCGAGTCCGGCGGCGTCGGCGACATGGTCGTCCTGGACGCGGGTGAGGTGCCAGACGAGCCAGGCAAGGGAGTTGGCGTCGACGGCCGGACGGCTGTGCAGCTCGTCCGTCGAGAGACCGTCGACCGCGGCGTGGACTTCTTCCTGGATGCGGCCGTACGCGTCGATGAGGATGTCCTTTGCATGCATGCTTCCACCATCGCGCATCACGGCGCGTCATGCGTCGGGAATCCAGCTCCCGTGGAATCCCAGCGGCACCCGGCCCGGCAGATGGATCCGGGCGACCGGTTCGCCAGTGAAGTCCTGTGCCGCGAGAATCACCAGGTCGGCGGCCCCGCGGTCGGGATTGTGCACATATGCGATCGCATAGCCGTCGTCCTCGGCAGCCTTCGGGTCGGTGGGGTCGCACGGCACGAACACGGCCTCGCCCGCCGCCGCGCCGCGCGGCAGCCGGTGCACCTGGGAAGTGCCGCGCAGCAGGTCGTGCTTGATCAGCGCGTTGCTGAAGGCGCGGTCGGGCGGATTGCCGTCGGGCGTCAGGTACGCCAGCGTCATCTCGGCGGATGCCGCCGAGTAGCCGTAGCGGTGGCGGCGGGAGACCAGCGCCTCGTTCACGCGCGGGAACTCCTGCGGGCGGTCGTCGATCGTCCTCTGCCGGACACGCCCGTGGCGCAGGTCGACCGTCCAGCGTTCGAGCTTCGCCGTGCCCACCGCGGTGGGGCCGTCCGAGCCGCGGCCGGCGGTGTAGAAGGGCGCCGGATAGGTCGTGAGGTCGATGACCACCGAGTCGCCGTCGTCGTATGCGTTGAGGGTGTGCGAGTAGAAGACCGGATCGACGGTGAACCAGCGGACGGTGCCGCCCGACCGGGGCATGACGCCGACACGGAAGGGGTGTTCGGTGTTCCAGATGTACGGCACCAGGTCGCCGCGTTCGGCCGCCGCGGGGTCGAAGGTGACCGGCATGTCGAAGACGACCACATGCTTCTCGGTGAGCGCGAAGTCGTGCATCATCGGCCCCTCGGTCACCGGGATCCGCGTGGTGCGCGAGATGCGGCCCGTCGGGCCCACGACCAGGTGTCGGATGTGGTCCCAGGTCGGGTAGTAGGTGATCGCGTGCAGTTCACCGGCCTGCGCGTCGAACTTGGTGTGCGCGGTGAACGCCCCCTCCAGAGTGCCGCGGAAGTCGTAGGTGCCCACCGTGTTGAGCTCGTGGTCGAGTTCGTAGGGCAGCGGACCGCTCTCCTGGAGCGCGAGGATCCGCCCCCGGTAGGGGATGACATGGGTGTTGCAGGGGAAGTCGTCCGGCGGCACGGGACCGGGGTAGGGCTCGCCGAGCTTCTTCGTCACCTGCGACGAGCGCACCCAGCGGTTGCGGTACCACTCGGCGCGGCCGTCGCGCAGCCGGACGCCGTGCACCATGCCGTCGCCGAGCATCCAGTGGTGGGCGCGCGGGTCCTCGAGGCCGAGGACGTTGGGGCCGTTGCGCAGATAGCGGCCGTTCAACTCGCGCGGGATGCGCCCGGTGACCGGCAGGTCGAACGCCGTCAGTTCCTCGGTGACCGGCTTGAACGCCCCTTCGAGGAAGGGGTAGTGGCGGCTCGCGGTCTCCTGGGGCACCGCGGACGCCGGCCGGGCGCTCGCGGCGACTCCCGTACCGGCCAGCCCGCCGGCCGCCGCGATCGCCGCCGCACCGCGCAGCACACCTCGTCGTGTGTGTTCCGTCATTTCCCTTGCTCCTGACCGATGTTGTCGTGAAGAACGCTCACGAGTCTGGGTCAGGAGAAGGGCCGGGTCAGGAGGGGTGGGCCCCGTCCGGGGGTGTTGCCAGGCCCCCTGTTTCGAGCAGATCCATCAGTGCCCGGGCGGCCGGACTGGTGGCCTCCGGCGGTGGCAGCAGCGCCACGGTCTCGTACACCGTCTCGCCGGTGCCTTTCAGGGGCAGCGCGGTCAGCGCCCGGCGCTTGTGCCGGAAATGCCGGGGTACGACGGCGATGCCGAGGTTCTCGTCGACCAGGTCGAGGAGGCTGTGCACATCGTTGACCTCCAGTGCGACCGTCCGCCGGACACCCGCGGCGGCGAATGCCGTGTCGGTGGTGCGGCGCGGCCCCCAGTCCGGATGGAAGTCGACGAACGCCTCGCCGCCCAGCTCCTCCGGTGTGAGCGCCGCGCCGGCGGCCGCGAGGCGGTGCGTGGGATGGCACAGCACGGTCATCGGCTCGCTGGTCAGCGACACCGACCGCAGTTGCTCGGTGTCCGCCTGCGTCCGCACCGCGAACGCCAGGTCCAGGCGCCCCGCCGCGACCTCCTCCGCCAGCGCACCGGAACCGGCCTGCCGCAGCCGGATCTCCACGTCCGGATGGCGCCGCCGGAACGCGGCGAGCAGCCCGGCCACATGCACCCCGGCGATGCACTGCTCGGTGCCCAGCGCGAGCGTGCCGCGCAGCACGCCCTGCACCGCGGCCACCGCCTCGTGCGCGGCCCGCACCTGTGCGAGGATCCGCTCGGCCTCACCCAGCAGCGCGCGCCCGGCCTCCGTGAGCGTCACCCGGCGGGTCGTCCGTACGAACAGCGCGCTGCCCAGCTCCCGTTCCAGCGCCCGGATCGACGCCGACAGGCCCGACTGGGACACCATCAGCCGCTCGGCGGCCCGGGTGAAGTGCTGGTCCTCGGCGACCGCGACGAAGTGCTGGAGATGGCGGAGTTCCATGATTGAGAAGCGTAGCCGCTGAATACCATCGGATTCTTCTGTTGGACCGCTGCCCGCACCTCGCGAAAGAGTGGATACCGGTTCTTCCGCACCGGTCCGTGCTTCCCCGGCGCCGGTGTTTCCGTGCCAACCCCTCTGGAGTCGCGTTGTACACCGCACACCCCGACCGTTACGCGGACATGCCCTACCGGCGCACCGGACGCAGCGGCCTGAAGCTCCCCGCGCTGTCGCTCGGGCTGTGGCACAACTTCGGCCCCGACCGGCCGGTCGACACCCAGCGCCAGATCCTGCGCCGCGCCTTCGACCTCGGCGTCACCCACTTCGACCTGGCGAACAACTACGGCCCGCCGCCCGGCGCCGCCGAGTCCGCCCTCGGCGCCGCGCTGAAGGCCGACTTCGGGTCCTACCGCGACGAGCTGATCATCTCCACCAAGGCCGGCTACCTGATGTGGCCGGGCCCGTACGGCGAATGGGGATCGCGGAAGTACCTGCTGTCCTCGCTCGACCAGAGCCTTGGCCGCATGGGCCTCGACCACGTCGACATCTTCTACTCCCACCGCCCCGACCCGGAGACTCCGCTGGAGGAGACGATGGGCGCCCTGCACTCGGCGGTGCAGCAGGGCAAGGCGCTGTACGTCGGTGTCTCCAACTACTCGCCGGAGCAGACCCGCGAGGCCGCCCGCATCCTGGGCGAGCTGGGCACCCCGCTGCTCATCCACCAGCCGCGCTACTCGATGCTCGACCGCCGCCCCGAAGAGGGCCTCCTGGACGCCCTCGACGAGCTCCAGGTCGGCTCGATCGCCTACTCGCCGCTGGAGCAGGGGCTGCTGACCAGCCGCTACCTCGACGGCATCCCGGAGGACTCGCGGGCGGCGAGCGACAGCCCCTTCCTGAACTCCGACGCGGTCACCGAGGACCTCGTCCAGCAGCTGCGCGCACTCGACGACCTCGCGAAGTCCCGCGGCCAGTCGCTGGCCCAGCTGGCGCTGGCCTGGGTGCTGCGCGGCGGCCGGGTGACCTCCGCGCTCATCGGCGCGAGCAGCGTCCAGCAGCTGGAGGACAGCGTGGCGGCCACGCACGCCCTGGACTTCGACTCGGACGAGCTGGCCCGGATCGACGCGATCGTGGGCGCCGCCGGATAGCGCTCGGCGCACACCCGGAGCGGCCCCCGTGCGACCCGCGTCGCACGGGGGCCGGCCGCCGTTGCCGACGCGTGCCTCCAGCCGGACCGTCACCGTGTCCCCCTCCTCCTTCCCGATCGCCTTGCGCAGGTCGGACTTCTCACGGGCAGTCGGTGCCCCCGGAGGGCTCTCAGGCGGCCGCAGCGGGCACCCGGTCCAGGAAACCGAGCACGGTCCGGATACGGCCGTCCTCGTCCAGGGTGATCACGTCGAATCCGGCGACGGGCGCGGATCCGTCGGCGTCGCTGACCAGCTCCCAGCCGAAGCGAGCCGTGTCGTGGTGGCCGTCGACAGTACCCGCGAGCTTGAAGGAGAAGCCCGGGAACTGCTCGTGCGCCGCCGTCATCACGGCAGCGATCTGCTTGTGCCCTCGGACGTCCACCAGCGGGTCGGTGTAGCTGCCGTCCGCGGTCCAGGCGGCAGCGACCGCCTTGGCGAGCGCCTCCGGCTCGCCCGCGTTCCAGGCCTCCAGGTAGCGGGCGGCGGCGGTCTCGTAGCGGTCGTGGTTTCCGGACATGGTCGATCATCCTCCGTCTAGGTCATACCTGCTGGTCAGGGGCCGGATTCCGACTCTTGGTGTCCCGTCGGGATCCGGTAGGAACACCATGCCGGGCTGCGCGGAGGGCGTCGATTACCCCTCGGGTAATGCGCCGGCAGGAGATGCGAAGAGATCAGCGAACTGACGGGTTCCGCGGATCCGCGTACGCGCGCCGGACGGGCGGGGTGGGGTCACGCGTGCCGTTTCGGCCAACGGTGGCCATGAATATGCCAGGAGACTGGCTGGAATGGCGTGGTGACAGAGTGTCAGGAGTGGCGATACTCGAAGACAAGGGAAATCCAGCCACACCCACGCAACACCATCGCGCACAACAGAGTCGCAGGAACAGCACGGAGCCGCAGGGAAAGCGAGGCCGGGCCGGCAGCGAACGACGCAATGGGGGTGCGATCGTGCACGACGAATTCCTGTGCCATGTCACCGCGTACGGCATATGCGACGGCAGGCGTGTCGGCGTACCGCTGGGAACCTATCGCGCGCCCACGCTGGCGCTCGCCCTGTGGTGGATGCGGGATCGCGCCGCCTGGATGGCCGACCGGCTGGACCCCCAGCCCGACGACCCGCACATCCCGCCCAACGCGATCGCGCCGATGGCCGACAGTGCTCCGGACGTGCCGGGTGTCCTGCGGTCGTGGTGCGGCGACACTGCTCAACAGCAGCTGGTGGCCGAGGAGTTGGCGGCCGGGAAACTCGTCCGGATCGCCACCAGCGACGACACCACCGAGTACGAGCTGATGGCGGAATCCGTGGACGCGCTGCGCATGCAGCGGACCCTCCCCGCGCTCGCCACGCCCGCGGCCTGATGCGCTGCTCTGGCCGGTGGTGCCGGGGTCGCGCACCACCGGCCAGGCACAAATAGGGCTGAATGGCTAGAATTCTGGCATGGCAGAGCGGCTGGGTACGCCGACTGCGCCCGAACTCGTCATCGAGACGGAGACGGGCTCCACGGTGATGAGTCCGAGCCACGACTATCACGTCGGGCGCGACCCGTTGAGCGACATCGTCCTGGACGACGTCCGGGTCTCGTGGCATCACGCGGTGCTGCGGCCCGAGGCCGACCACTGGACCCTTGAGGACGAGAACAGCACGAACGGTACCTACGCCGACGGCCGCCGCGTCCACGAGTGGGGCGTCGGAGCCGGCAGTGTCATCCGCTTCGGCAGCGCTGCCGACGGCCCGCGCGCCGTCCTCGTCGAACGCCCGCCACCGGCTCCCGAACGGCCCTCCGCCGTCTCCGTGCCCGCCGCCACGGGCACCTTCCGACAGCCGACCACCGTACGGCCGCTGCCCGCCCGCACGGTCCGCATCGGCCGCGGCGGCGACAACGACCTCGTGGTCGACGACCTGGTCGTCTCCCGCCACCACGCCGAGCTGCGGGCGCTGCCGGACGCGACGTACGAGATCGTCGACCTCGGCAGCCACAACGGCACCTTCCTCAACGGCCGGCCCGTGGCCCGGGCCCCGATCACGCCCGGTGACATCGTCGGCATCGGCCACTCCGCGTTCTGCCTGGTCGGCGACCAGCTTCAGGAGTACGTCGACACGGGCGAGGTGTCGCTCGACGTCCAGGGCCTCACGGTCGCCGTCGACCACGGCCGCAAAACCCTCCTCGACCAGGTGTCCTTCCCGGTGGGGGAGAAGTGCCTGCTCGCCGTCGTGGGGCCGAGCGGCGCGGGAAAGTCGACCCTGCTGAACGCCCTGACCGGGCAGCGCCCCGCCGACCGCGGCACCGTCCTGTACGACGGCCGCGACCTCTACCGCGACTACGCCGAGCTGCGCCAGCGCATCGGCCTCGTACCGCAGGACGACATCCTGCACGCCCAGCTCACCGTGCACAGGGCCCTGTCCTACGCCGCAGAACTGCGCTTCCCCCAGGACACCGCGAAAACGGAGCGCCAGGCGCGCGTCGAGGAGGTGGTCCGCGAGCTGGGCCTGGAACAGCGCGCGGGCCAGCCCATCCACAGCCTCTCCGGCGGCCAGCGCAAACGCGTGAGCGTGGCCCTGGAACTGTTGACCAAACCGTCACTGCTGTTCCTCGACGAACCGACCTCCGGCCTCGACCCGGGCATGGACCGCTCAGTGATGCACATGCTGCGCGGCCTCGCCGACGACGGCCGCACGGTCATAGTCGTCACCCACAGCGTGCTCAGCCTCGACGTCTGCGACCGCCTCCTGGTACTCGCACCCGGCGGCAAAGTCGCCTACTACGGACCGCCCGACGAGACGCTTGCCTACTTCGGTTACGAGCAGTGGCCGGAAGCCTTCGAAGCCTTCGAACGCGACCACGACCGCGACTGGGCGGGCCAGTACCGCAGCTCACCGCTGCACAAGCAGTACGTCGACAACTCGACGGCGCAGCCCCATCTGCCGCAGCCCGCCCGCGCCGCCGCCGTGGGGCCGCCCCACAAGGCGCAGAGCTGGGGCTCCCAGCTCGGCACGCTGGTCCGCCGGTACGCGGCAGCGCTCAGCGCCGACAGGACCTTCCTCGCCATCATGATCGCGCTGCCGTTCGTGATGGGCGCGATGGCCCGGGCCCTGGCAGGAAGCCGGCTGACCCAGGAAACGGCGATGAACGCGCTGCTCATCCTGTGCGTCGGCGGCGTCCTGACGGGAGCCGCGAACGCCGTACGCGAACTCGTGAAGGAACGGGTGATCTACCAGCGTGAACGGGCGGTGGGGCTGTCCAGATCGGCGTACCTGATGTCCAAGGTCGTCGTCCTCGGGAGCGTCACCGTGCTCCAGGCCGTCGTCCTGAGCCTCGTCGCCCTGCTCGGCGTCGACCTCAACGCGCCCGGCGGCAAAGGGGTGCTCTTGCCGCCGCTCGTGGAGATCACCGCGGCCGTCGCCCTGCTCGCCTTCACCGCGATGATGCTGGGCCTCCTCGTCTCCGCCCTGGTGCGCAAGGAGGAGGTCACGATGCCGCTGCTGGTGCTGCTCGCCATCGTCCAAGTGGTCTTCTGCGGCGCCCTGTTGAAACTGGACGGAGTGCCCGGCATCGAGCAGCTGTCCTGGCTGGTGCCCTCGCGCTGGGCGCTGGGCGCGATGGCGGGCACCATCGGGCTGGCCCGGATCGTGCCGGGAGACCTGACCGGCGACCCGCTGTTCCGGCACTCCGCGGGAGTCTGGCTGCTGAACATGGGCATGCTGGTCGTGCTCTGCGTCGTCTTCGGCTACGCGGTGGCACGCCTGCTGCGGCGGCACGAGCCCGCGGTCATGCGGAAGTAGGCGCGATGACGACTCCCGGCTTCCGCCCCACGCACGTCGTGCCCCAGGACGGCATGGCCGCCTGGGAGAGCCCGGACCCCTCGCGGCCCACGGTGCCGCTCGACGCGCTGCTGCCCGTGCGGCTGCTCGACCGGCTCGGCGACTGGGCCCGGATCGCCTGTGCCAACGGCTGGTCGGCCTGGGTCGACGGCCGCCTGCTGGTCGCCGTACCGCAGGCGCCGCCCGCCGCGGGCAGCCCGCTCGCCCGCACCGCGGACCCGCGCCCGCTGCTGGCCCGCGTGGAGCAGGCACTCACCGGCTACCGAGGCGCGGCCGAGGACCTCGCCGCCGGACGGCTCGACGGGGAGTCCTTCCGGGCCCGCACCCGCGGGCAGCGGGTCGGGGTGATCGTCGACGGGGAGTCGCTCTGGCTGTACGACGCCGACCACGAGCGCTGGGTGTACTGCGACGGCACCCGGCTGAGCACGTACGCCTCCACCGGGGACCCGGCGGCGGATACGCCGGAACCGGGCGGCGACGAGCCCGAGCCCCCACCCGAACGTCACGAACCCCAGCACTTCGCGGAGGAGCCCGCGCCGGGCGGTCACGACCCGACACGTGTCGTGCAGGAGGCGGAGGTCGCCCCCGGTGGTCATGGCCCGGAGCGCCTCGTGCAGGAAGCGGCTCCCGGTGATCATGAGGCGACGCAGCTCGTCCAAGAGGCCGACCCGGACGGTCAGGATCCGACGCGGCTCGTCCCGCGCGTGCCGGACGAGCCGGGAGACCGGTGATGGACGGCGGGGAGCGGCACGACACGAGCCTGTACTCGGGACGCCCCTCCGACCTCGTCGGCCGGCAGATCGCGAGTTACCGGATCGAGCGCGAGATCGGCCGCGGCGGGATGGCGGTCGTCTACCGGGCCAGGGACCTGCGTCTGGACCGGGCCGTCGCGCTCAAGCTGCTCGCCCCGGAACTCGCCCGCAACGACACCTTCCGCCGCCGCTTCACCCATGAGTCACGGGTGGCCGCGGCGATCGACCATCCGCACATCGTGCCGGTCTTCGAGGCGGGTGAGACCGACGGCGTCCTGTACATCGCCATGCGGTACGTCGCCGGGCTCGACCTGCGGCACCTTCTGGACCGCGAGGGTCCGATGCCGGTCAAGGTCGCCGCCCGTATCGCCCTCCAGGTCGCCTCCGCACTCGACGCTGCGCACGACCACGGCCTGGTGCACCGGGACGTGAAACCCGGCAACATCCTGGTGGCGGAGGGAACCGACAGCGACCACCCCGAGCACGTCTACCTCACGGACTTCGGTCTGACGAAGAAGTCGCTGTCGCTGACCGGGTTCACCAGCGTCGGCCAGTTCGTCGGCACGCTCGACTACGTGGCACCGGAACAGATCTCGGGCAAGCCGGTGGACGGCCGGTGCGACGTCTACAGTCTCGCGTGCGTCGTCTACGAGTCGATGGCCGGGAAGCCGCCCTTCCAGCGCGAGGACGACATGGCACTGCTGTGGGCCCACCAGTACGACGACCCACCGCCGCTGAGCGACAAGCGCCGCGACATCGCCGCCCCCGTCGACGCCGTACTGGCGAAGGCGCTGTCCAAGAGCCCCGACGACCGCTACGACTCGTGTCTCGCGTTCGTGACCGCACTGCGGGCCGCCGCGAGCGGCGCGAAGGACGCCGGGCACGAGCGGACCCAGGTGGATCCGGGGGCCGCCGGAACACCGGAGTACCCGGGGCCGCCACCCCAACCGCCCGGTTGGGCCCACCCGGTCTTCCCGCGTTAGACGGCGGCGGCCACCTCGCCCCGGCGGTGGACCCTGCTCGCCAGTGCGCCGCCGAGGAATCCGGTGACCAGTCCCCACAGCGCGGCGAGGCCGATCGCGGTCCACATCTCGGGTCGCAGGAGCAGCGATCCGGACAGGCCGCCGCCGAGGTCGCCGATGCCGAGCACGGACAGGCCGTAGTGCGCCGAGATCCGGCCGACGAGACAGATCATGAGCACCGTGAGCGCCAGCGCGATCGCCATGTGCAGGGCGTGCTGCCAGACACGCATCCGGGCGGGTGAACGGACCGCCATGAGGAACGCGGCGGCCAGCAGCAGGACCGCGTTGACGACCACCAGCCACCACACCCTGCCGTCGAAGTCGGCGAGGGTGCGCAGATTGAGCGTGGAGATGTCCGGGGTGCGCAGCACCTGGTCGAGGAGGTGCGGCATGGGCAGTCCGAAGGGTCCGTCCACGCGGCCGTTCCAGGTGGCGCCGAGTCCGAGCGTGAAGGTGAGCCAGACGAGGTTCGGCAGGCCGAGCAGGATCACGGCGAACGTCTCCGGGACGTGTCCGCGCGTCGCGGCCACCGTCAGCCCGGCGGCCAGCCCCAGCCCGACGTAGGTGAGCAGCAGCGCCACCATGGCGAAGGCGGCCGGTCGCACCGACTCCTGGAAGCGCAGCAGCCGGGCCGGCAGCGGCGCCCCGCGCGCGACCAGCAGGGCCAGGATCAGCACGCCCGCCAGCCACAGGACGCCGAAGGCCAGCGTCGGCGGCATGTCGGTCTCGAAGCCCACCTTCGGCGTGGCGCCGAGCAGGCCGCCGATGTCGCCGAGGGTTCCGTCGCCGAGCGACACCGTGAAGGTCTGGCGTGCCAGGAGTGCGACGGCGACGAGCGCCGCCAGCCACAACAGGGTGATCCGGGCGGCCCAGCCCGCCAGTTCGGCGGCGCCTGCCACGGCCCGGTGCCGCAGCGGGCGCAGGAACGCGGCGGCGATCACCAGGGATCCGACGAGCGTGACCGACAGCGGAATCACCGTCAGGCCCGCCTTGGTGCCGGCGATCGCCCCGGCATCGCCCGAGAGCTTCACGGTGCCGCCGACCGCCGTCACCACGGTGGCCGCGACGACGTGTGGGAAGGCGTTGTCGGGGAGATCCGCGGCTCCGGCGGCCCACAGCCCGAGCCCGGCGACCACCCCCATGGCGATCACCCCGGCCAGTACGGCCGCGAGGGCCTGGACCCAGCCGTGGCGGGCAACTCCCTGGTCGGACGCTGTCTGGAGGCTCACGCTGCCACGCTAAGCACCGGCGAGGCGGTCCGCGCGCCGGGAGGGCCGACCGCGTCGGCTTGCGGGCGGCATGGGACCGGAGCACACAATGGGTGCGTTGTGGAAGAAAGCGGCACAAAGCATCTGAAGTGCCGTGGGACCCTACACCGGGAAGAAGAACTCGTGAGCGTCGAACCGCCGTCATCAGGCCGCCCCACAGGACCGCCGTCGGGCCCCTTGTCAGGTCCGACCCAGCCCAGTCCCACACCGCCCAGCCCCACCCAGCCGAGCGGCCGAGCCCCGCTGGGCCCCCCGGACGGCGCGTCCGGCGCGGGCAACGACGGTGGCGCGGGCGGATCGGGCGGATCGGGCTCCGGACCCAGCGGTCCGCTCGGGCCGGGCGAACCGGGACAGGGCGCCGGCAAGGGGCCGGACCGCCCCTGGTGGAAATCGGCGCCGCGCGTCGCCCTGATCACCGCGGGCCTGGTCGCCGCGGTGACCCTCGGCATAGTCCTGACCCGCTCCGACGACAGCGGCACGAGCGCCAAGGGCGGCGAGGTGTTCCTGCAGTCCGCGAGCAAGTCGGGGCCCGACCCGTTCACGGAGTCGACGGCACGCGACAGTTCCACCGCCCCCCAGACCCCCACGGCCACCAACACCTCGGAGTCCGCCAACGTGACACGCGGCGTGGACGGTTCCGCGCCCGGCCTCTACGGCGGCACCCGCAAGGTCGCCAGCTGCGACGTCGAGAAGCAGATCAACGCGCTCAACGCGGACCCGGCGAAGAACAGGGCGTTCGCGTCGGTCGAGGGAATCCAGCCCTCCTCGGTGCCCGCCTATCTGCGCTCGCTGACCCCCGTCCAGCTGCGCATGGACACCCGCGTCACCAACCACGGCTACCGCAACGGCGCCCCCACCAGCTACCAGGCGGTCCTGCAGACAGGCACCGCCGTGCTCGTCGACGACCGCGGTGTGCCCCGAGTGCGCTGTGCCTGCGGCAACCCGCTGCTGCCGCCCGTCGCGCAGCAGAGCACCCCCAAGCGGACGGGTGACTCGTGGCCGTCGTACCGGCCGCAGAACGTCGTGGTCGTCTCGCCCGCGGTCACGGTCATCAACGTGTTCGTGATCTACGACCCCGACCACGACGACTGGTTCACCCGCCACCACGGCGACACCGGCAAACACGACCAGAAGACGGACCCCCCGGCGAAGCCGTCCCCGTCGGTGAGCGTCTCCTCCCCGACCCCGAGCTCTGCGACCCCCAGCTCTCCGTCGCCGAACTCCCCCTCGCCGTGCGTGTCCGCACCCACCGGTACGCCGTCGAAGGCACCGCCGAGCGGTTCCCCGAGCGGCGCGCCGAGCACGTGCCCACCGGCCCCGTCCTCCTCGTCGCCGACCCCGTCGCCGTCCCAGTCGACGTCGCAGCCCCCGACGACAGGACCGGCATAC
Source organism: Streptomyces sp. SAS_270 (assembly GCF_052543295.1). Lineage (NCBI taxonomy): Bacteria > Bacillati > Actinomycetota > Actinomycetes > Kitasatosporales > Streptomycetaceae > Streptomyces > Streptomyces sp. SAS_270. The sequence goes on along the minus strand of NZ_JBMNDS010000026.1, from coordinate 14,782 downwards.
CCCCCGTCACCACCCGACAACGTCTCCTCCGGTACGACGGCGCAGTCGGCGTCGACCGACTCCGGGCCGGAGTCGTCCGGTACGAACCCTGGACTGTGACGACTGTGACAGCGGGACCGTGACGCAGAGTTCCACAGGATGCGGTTCGCGACCGTCGGTGCTTGCGGTCGCGGCCACTCGGCGGAGGGCCCAAACGTGGACGAGAGCCGACTCACCGAACAGGAATGCCTCGACGTACTGGCCTGCGCTTCGGCTGCACGGCTGGCGGTCACCCGGCGCGGCTACCCGTACATCGAACTCGTCGGCCTCGTCGACCTGGACGGCGAACCGGTCGTGCTGCTCCCCGAGACCAGTGTGATCAAGCACCTGCTGTCCGCCGTGGTCTCCCCACGGCGCCTCGTGGTGCTCCAGACCGACGACCTGGCCGACTCCCGCCAGTCGGTCCGCAGCGTCACCGCCCTCGCCCGCCCCCGCTGGGTCGTCGACCCCGGGGGCGTGAGCGCATGCCACCGTGCGGCCGCCATCCGGGGGATCGCCGTCACCGCCGACACATGGTTCCTCGCCCTCACCCACCCCACACTGGTCGGTCGCCGGGTTCCCCTGCGCGAGGCCCGGCTCAGGGGCGCTCCCGTGGCCGTGCGCCCGGTGGCAGGCCAAGCCCTCGGCGAGGGAGAGCAGTAGACCGGAAGCGGTGCAAACCTACGGTTGCCCGAAGGGGAGTTGTCCCGCCGGAGCGGAGTACGGTCGAGGCCTGGAGCGGGACGGCCGCCTGGTCCTGGTTGTCGGAGAGGCAGGGCCGTTCCGGCGCGCGAGGAGTGGTGCTCCCCTCCTCACTTCTCGCGCGGTTGTCCTCCTCGGTGGCGAGGAGCGGGAGTTCTCGCCACGCTCCCGGAGGGCGAGGTTGGAGCCGCGCGGTCGGCGGTGCGGCTCCAACTGCCTTCCGTACTTCACCGAGAGCGGAACGCCGATGCCTTCCGCTGCGGCCCGGTGCTTCTAGGCTGAGAGGGTGAGCAACCAAGCGCCGAACGAAGCCCGCGTCATTCCACTGCGCCCGGCGTCCGCGCCGAGTCCGGCCACCGCTCCGGCACGCGCGCCGCAGCGTCCCCGGCCGCTGCTCGCCCCTCAACAGGTGCCACCGGCGCCCGCGGAGAAGGAGCCCCTGTGGCGGGACCTCGTGGGTGACGTCCTGCGACGCGAGCGGCTGGCCCAGGAGCGCACGCTCAAGGACGTGGCCGAGGAGGCCCGGATCTCGATGCCCTACCTGTCGGAGCTGGAGCGCGGCCGCAAGGAGGCCTCCTCGGAAGTCCTCGCGGCCGCCGCGCGCGCTCTCGGCCTCGGGCTCCCCGACCTGCTGTCGCTGGCCCAGGACGAGCTCACGCGACTCGCCCGGCTGCGGCGTCCGGACCGTGGGCGCGCCGCGTCCACTCCGCGGTACGACGGGATGTGCCTGGCGGCCTGAGCGGCCCGCGGCCGGTCCCGCCCGGGCGCCGTCGGGCGCCTCGGGGGGATCAGGCCGTCACGAGCCGTCGGCTGACCACCTCGTCGGCCAGCCCGTAGGCCACGGCCTCCTGCGCGGTGAAGATCTTGTCGCGGTCCATGTCCGCGCGCAGGGTGCCCACGTCATGGTGCGTGTGCCGGGAGAGAACCTCCTCGACCTGCGTGCGGATCCGCAGCATCTCCTTGGCCTGGAGGGTGAGGTCCGAGACCGTGCCCTGCCGACCGCCGCTGGCCGGCTGGCCGAGCAGCACCCGCGCGTGCTCCAGCACGAACCGTCGCCCGGGATCGCCTCCGGCCAGCAGCACCGCCGCCGTGGAGGCAGCCTGTCCGACGCAGAACGTGGAGATCGGCGCTTGGACGTACGTCATCGTGTCGTAGATCGCCATGAGTGAAGTGAACGAGCCACCGGGCGAGTTGATGTAGATCGCGATCTCGCTCTCCGGACTCGACGACTCCAGATGGAGGAGTTGCGCGATGACGACATTGGCGACCCCGTCGTCGATCTCCGTGCCGAGGAAGATGATGCGCTCGGACAGCAGCCGGCTGAAGACGTCGTAGGACCGCTCGCCCTGGGGAGTCCGCTCGACGACGTTCGGAATCGTGTACGTACCCATGTCAGAGCCCCATCCGTCGTCGTGACGCGGCCGGGCGGACGTCGTCGAGCGACTCCACGACCCGGTCCACCATGCCGTACTCCCTGGCCTGTTCGGCCGTGAACCAGCGGTCGCGGTCGCCGTCCTGGGAGATCGTCTCCTCGCTCTGGCCGGTGTGTTCCGCGGTGATCCGCTCGATGGCCCTCTTGGTGAACTCCAGGTTCTCCGCCTGGATCTCGATGTCGGCGGTCGTCCCGCCGATCCCCGCCGACGGCTGGTGCATCATGATCCGCGCGTTCGGCAGCGCGAAGCGCTTGCCGTGCGTGCCCACACTCAGCAGGAACTGGCCCATGCTCGCCGCGAACCCCATGGCGAGCGTCGAGACGTCGTTGGGGATCAGCCGCATCGTGTCGTAGATCGCGAGACCCGCGGTCACCGATCCGCCCGGACTGTTGATGTACAGGCTGATGTCCGTCCGCGAGTCCTCCGCCGACAGCAGGAGCAGCTGGGCACAGACCCGGTTCGCGGAGACCTCGTCGACCTGGGTGCCGAGCAGGACGATCCGCTGTGCGAGCAGTTGCGCGGCCAGATGGTCGTCGAAGCGGGTCGCCGCGGTGTCGCCCTCTTCGGCCCGCGGGGCGCGGCCCGGATCCCAGCCTGTGATGAGTGGAGTCATCGGTCCTCCTCGTGGTGGTGCGGCCGGCTCGCCGCGTTCTCCACTCTCGACCCGAACGCGCCACTGCCCGGGCTTTCTCGGCCCGCAGCAGATTCGCCACGGGCAGACGCTTCCATGGCATGAAAACCCGGCTCCGGCGGGCATGGGACGAGGTGGCCCCCGTCGCCCGTTCTGCGCCGATCCGGGGTGATCGGTACTGTCGGAACTGATCGCCGCGTGCATCCCCCGGCCACGGAATCCGGGCGGCCGAGCGGAGGGAGGCAGGCTGCCATGACCGCGATCTCCCTGAAATCCGCGCTGGTGCGGGAAGGGCTCACCCTCCCGTACGCCGAAGCGGGCGACCCCGAGGGCACACCGGTCGTCTTCGTGCACGGACTCGCGGACTCCTGGTGGTCCTTCGAGCCCCTGCTGAGGCGACTCCCCGCGTCCCTGCACGGCTATGCGCCCACCCAGCGGGGCCACGGCGACGCCGACCGCCCTGCCGGCGGCTACACGCCCGACGACTTCGCCGCCGATCTCGTGGCCTTCCTCGACGCCGTCGGCATCCAACGCACGATCCTTGTCGGATCCTCCAGCGGCGGCGTCAGCGCCCGTATCGTCGCGGGCAGCCACCCGGACCGGATCTCCGGGCTGGTGCTGGTCGGGGTCCCCGCCACCCTCGCGGACAAGCCGGCGGTGACCGCTGTGCGCGAGAGCGTCGAAGGCCTCTCGGACCCCGTGCCGCGCGAGTTCGTCGAGGAGTTCCTCGCGGGCATGGTCGACCGGCCGATCGCCCGCGGATTCGTCGAGACGCTGGTCGAGGAAGGCCTCAAACTTCCCGCGTACGTCTGGCAGGAGACCGTCCGCGGACTGCTGGAAGCCGAACTCCGCGCCACCCTCGCGGGCATCCTGGTGCCGACCCTCGTCATCTGGGGCGCCCAGGACGGTTTCCTGCCCCGAGACGACCAGCAGACCATTCTGGACGCCGTCCACGGAGCGCGACTGCTCACCTACGAAGGCGTCGGGCACGTCGTCCACTGGGAACAGCCCGAACGCGTCCTCGCCGACATCGCCGCCTTCGCGGCCCGAGGCGCCGAGAACACATGACGCGCCACCGATGAGTTTCGGGTCGACGACCGGTCGACAGAGATGACGACGTACCCCACCCGAGGAGGAATCGATGCCCGCCGACGGATTCACCACATGCCTGTGGTTCGACGGACAGGCAGAGGAAGCCGCCCACTACTACGTGTCGATCTTCAAGAACTCCGAGCTCGGCCAGGTCGGCCGCTACACCGACGCCGGCCCCGGCCCGGCCGGTTCCGTGGTGGCCGTGGAGTTCGTGGCCAACGGGCAGAAGTTCGTGGCCCTGAACGGCGGCCCGCAGTTCACGTTCGACGAGGCCATCTCCTTCCAGATCTACTGCGCGGACCAGGAAGAAGTGGACTTCTACTGGAACAAGCTCACCGAGGACGGCGGCAGCGCCGGCCCCTGCGGCTGGCTCAAGGACAAGTTCGGCCTCTCCTGGCAGGTCATCCCGGCCAGGCTCCTGGAGATGATCGCCGACCCGGACCCGGAGAAGGCGACCCGCGCGAGCCGGGCGATGCTCCAGATGTCCAAGCTGGACATCGCTGCCCTGGAGAAGGCGTACGCAGGCGAATGACGTGCCGGCACGGCGGCCGGTCTTCCCCACCCCGACCGGGGTCAGGGCGGGCCGGCCGCTGTGCAGCGCGGTGCCGGCGCTGTGCGTGACGGCCGGCGAAGACAGCGAAGCCTGCCTTGCCGACGGCGTTCGTCGGCTGCGTACAGTGCCCGAATGATCGAGGTACCAGAGGCGTTCGCGCGGAGCACCGTCGAGCGCGAAGGGGAACCCGGAGCGCAGTGGCTCGCCGAACTGCCCGGGATCGTGGACGAGTTGCTGGGGCGCTGGGGGTGCGTGCCGGACGGCGTGGTCATGCACGGGGGAGTCGGGGTCATTGTCCCCGTGCGGCGGCGGGGCGAGGGTACCGCCGTGCTGAAGGTGTCGTTTCCGCATCCCGGCAACGTCCATGAGCCGGACGCGTTCGCGGCGTGGGGCGGGCGCGGAGCCGTACTCCTGCACGAGCGTGACGACAGTCGCTTCGCGATGCTCCTGGAGCGGGTCAGGACGTCGACCCTGGCGGAGGTCGACGACGGTGATGCGGTGGTGAGAGTCGCCGGGCGGATCAATCACCGACTGGCTGTACCGGCTCCGGCCGGCCTGCCGCGGTTGTGCAGGGAAGCCGATGTCTGGGAGGAGCAGCTGCGCCAGGATGCACAGGAGTTGACGCACACGTTCTCGCGTCGCGCGGTGGACGCCGCCGTCGCGACCGTCCGCGAACTGGGCCGCACCCAGCCGGACATCCTCATCCACGGCGACCTGCACGCCCGCAACATCCTGCGCGCCGACCGTGAGCCGTGGCTCGCCGTCGACCCCAAGGGATACGTGGGAGACCCCGCGTACGACGGCGGCACGCTGCTCAAGTCGCGTGCGCTGACGCTCCTTGAGGCGGACGACCTGAGCAAGGCGGTTCACCGCGTCATCGACGTCTTCGCCGAGGCGGCGGAGGTCGAGCGCGAACGTGTCCGGCGTTGGGCTCAGTTGCATGCCGTCCAGGCGGCGTTCTGGGGCCGCCGGCACGGATTCCGGGTGGCCCGCAGCGGATCACGGCTGGACTGGCTCATCACGTTCGTCGACCAACTGGCAGACCTGCTGACGGAGTGAACGCTCAGAGCCTCCGGCAGCCCGTGGCAAAAGAAAAAGGGCACAGAAGTAACTCCTCCGTTCCCTCTTCAACGTATAGCGCACCGGGGGGCTTGCGGCAAGACCCCCGGTGTGCCGCAGAATCATCGGCCGAGGCCAGAACCTGCGGGAATGAGGGGTTTGCGATATGCGTGTGGTGTTGTCGGTGTGGGGATCGCGCGGGGACGTCGAACCACTGGTGGGACTCGCGGTGCGATTGCGCGAACTCGGCGCGGAAGCGGTGGTGTGCGCTCCGCCGGACGAGGAGTTCGCGGCGCTGCTTGCCGGTGCCGGCGTGGAACTGGTGCCGCTCGGCCCGTCGGTGCACTCGATCGTCGCCGGCCCGAAGCCACCGACGGCTCAGGACGCGTTTCGCCTCGCGCCCGAGTTGGTCGCTGCGCGGTTCGAGACGCTCACCGCGGCGGCCGCGGGATGCGACATGCTGCTGGCGACCGGTCTGATGCCGGCCGGCGCGCGGGACGTGGCCGAGAAACTGGGCATCCCCTACGTGTTCGCGTGCTTCCACCCGATCGGACTGCCCTCGCGGAACTTCCCTCCCGGGGCGCGGCCGGGCACACCGTCCCCACAGGACGAGACGGACCTCAAGGTGCTGTGGGAGCAGGACGCCCAGCGCGTGAACGCGCTGTACGGGGAGGCGCTCAACCGTCATCGGGCGGCGATCGGGCTGCCACCGGTGGACAACGTCCGTGACCATGTCTTCACCGGCCGGGGGTTGCTGGCGGCGGACCCGGTCCTGGGCCCGTGGCAGGAGCTGACCGATCTCGAGCTCGTGCAGACCGGCGCGTGGATCCTGCCGGACGAGCGTCCGCTCCCGGCCGAGCTGGTGGAGTTCCTGGATGCCGGCGCCCCGCCGGTGTACGTGGGCTTCGGCAGCATGGCCTCGCACACCCCGAAGGACATCGCCCGGGTGGCCATCGAGGCGAGCCGTGCGCAGGGCCACCGCGTCCTCCTCGCCCGTGGCTGGGCCGGCCTGGCCCCGATCGACGACCGCGACGACTGCTTCGCCGTCGGCGAGGTCAACCAGCAGGCACTGTTCCGCCGGGTGGCCGCCGTCGTTCACCATGGCGGCGCGGGCACCACCACGACGGCTGCCCGCGCAGGCGCGCCCCAGGTGGTGGTGCCCCAGATCGCGGACCAGCCGCACTGGGCCGCGCGGGTGGCCGAGCTGGGCATCGGCGCGGCACACGACGGTCCGAGCCCGACCCTCGACTCCCTGTCCGCCGCGCTCACAACCGCGCTGGCCCCCGCGACCCGGACACGGGCGAAGGCGGTGGCCGGCACGATCCGTACGGATGGTGCGACGGTGGCCGCGAAACTGCTGCTCGACATGGCCGGCAAGTGGCGGGCGCCAGGGGCCGCGTGAACCATCCGCGATCGTCGCGCCGTGGGCGGGCGCCCTGCCCTCGGACGGCCCGTCAGCGGACGTGGTCGGCGATGGCCTTGGTGATCGCCCGGGTGATGCGCAGGATGCCGGGGGAGCGGACCGGGCACGGCCTGGGCGTCGAAATGGTGGGCGCCAGACAGAAGTGCAGGTAGTCGTCGTCGCGGTGCAGGGTGGTGCGGTCACGGTTCGGCTGGGTGCAGTACGCGGGATGATCGTGCTCGTACGCGGTGCACGGCAGGTACTGCGCCCAGGTGTAGCGAGCCGAGGTGGGGCTGACCGCCTTGCCCGCGTCGGCCAGCAGGTCTCCGGAGGCGCCGGCCTGCAGCTCGTAGAGCGCGTTCACTTCGCGTACGCGTTCGGGGGTGATCGGGTCCGGCCCCTGCAGCACCCACACGATCCGTGGCCGTTTCGCACCGCCCGCCTGCCCGATCTGCTCGGTCAGCTTCTTCATGTCGGCGGTGTACCGCGTGAAGTAGCGGTGCCGGTCGGCGTTGTACGTGATTCCGTCCATGCAGGGCGTGTAGCCCCAGGAGTTGCCCCAGAACTGCAGCACCACGAAGTCCGGCCGCAGCGAGCGCACCAGGGCGGCCGCCTTGTCCGCGGGCGGGACCAGTGACTTCGTCGCCGTGCCCTCCAGGTAGTCGCACAGGGTGGTGCCCGAGTACGGCGCACTGGTGTACCGAGCGTGGACCTTGTCCCGCAGCGACTTCCCGAGGACCTTCTGGTTCTCCATGGCGAGGGAGTCCCCGAGGTAGAGCACGGTGGGCGCGTTGGCGGAGACGTCCGTGGCGCCCGCGGAGGCGGCCGGTCGCTGGTGCGTGGTCGTCGACGGGGACCCCGAAGCCCCGGGTACCGCCGGAGCGGGCGGCGAGGCCTCGGGCCCCGACGCCGGGTCACCGCACGCGCCGAGCAGCAGCCCGGCCAACAACAACCCCACGATCCACGGCTTCCGCATGCCGCAACTCCCGCCCCGCCCGCCGAAAGAGCTCCCCAGGCAAGCACAGCGCGGTACAAGGGGGAAGACCTGTGTCGGCCACACACCCCCTAGGCAGGAGCAGGCCCTCGGCCGAGCTGCGCGCCGTCCCCCTCCAGCAACTCCAAGAGGTCCGCCAAGGGCAGCGGCTTCGCGAGATGGGCGTCGAAGCCGGCCGCGCGCGACTGGCCCTGGTCGCTGCCGCGGCTGAAGCCGGAGACCGCGATGAGGCGGAGCTCGGCGCCGTGCGGGCGGGACCGGATCTCGCGGGCGACCGCATAGCCGTCGAGGTCCGGCAGGCCGAGGTCGCACAGGACGACGTCGAAGAGGTGGGACTCGGTCGCGGTGAGGGCGTCGGCGCCGGTGTGGACGGCTGTGACGTGGTGGCCCTGTCGCTCCAGGAGGGTGCGGTAGGTGGTCGCCAGGTCCGTGTTGTCCTCGACGATGAGGATGGCGAGGCGGCGTGGGGCGCGGCGGGCGGCGCGCGGCAGCCGGGGAGGCGGTGAGTCGGCCGCGGCCAGGGGGAGCAGGACGGTGAACAAGGCGCCGGTTCCCGGACCGCGGCTGTGCGCGCTGATGCGCCCGCCGTGGAGTTCGACGACGGTCCGGACGACGGACAGGCCGAGACCCAGGCCCTCGGGGGTGCTGGGACCCGCCGGAGCCGCCCGCATGAAGACGCCGAACAGCTCGTCGGCCTGCCCCGGTTCGAAACCGATGCCGTCGTCCTCGACGGTGAGCCGGGCCTGTCCGCGGGCCGTCGAAAGACGGGCCGTCGCGTGGCCGCCCGGCAGCGTGTACTTGAGCGCGTTGGACAGCAGGTTCGTCAGCACCTGGGCCAGCCTGAGCCGGTCACCGTCCACGAGCACCGGCTCGGCGGGCAGTTCGACGACGAGCGTCCGGTCCTCCTGCCCGAACAGACGGCTCAGGTCGGTACAGGCACTGTCGACGACGGTCCGCAGGTCGGCCCGCTCCCGCACCAGCTCCAGGCGGCCGGTCAGGGCCCGGGTACCGTCCAGCAGGTCGTTGCTCATCCGCACCAGCGTGCCCAGCTGCCGTTCCAGGACGGACAGTGCCGGGTGCCCGTCCGGCAGGTCGAGGGCGAGCAGTTCGGTGGCCGCTGTGGCGGCGGCGAGCGGATTGCGCAGCTCGTGCGAGAGCGTGGCGATGAACCGGTCCTTGGCCTGCTGCTCCTCCCTCAACTGCCGCCCCGCCTCGTCGAGTTCCGTGTTGGCGCGACTGAGCTGCTCGTTGACCTCGCGGATCTCCCGGGCGCGCACGAAGAGATCGATCTCCATGCCGTCCGCGCGGGTCTGCGCCTCGGCGACCGCTCGCTCCTGCTCCCGCTCCGCCCGGTGCAGCCGTACGAAGTCGGTGACGTCCTCGACGCGGTGGATGATGTGCGACACCCGGCCGTCGCCGTCCAGCACCGGCGAGTTGACGGGACTCCAGTAGCGCTCGGCGAAGCCGCCCTCCTCGCCCGTGGGGATGTCGTAGCGCTGGAGCGCCATCGTGTCCGCGCGGCCGGTGGCGACCACGGTCTCCAGGGAGCGGCGCAGATTGCGTACTCCGTCGGCCGCGGGGTCGTCCGGGTTGTCGGGGAACACCTCGAAGATGCGGCGCCCGACGATGCCCCGCTGTGTGCGTGTGGCCGTGAGGTAGGCGCGGTTGACCTCCACGATGGTGAAGTCGGGTGCCAGGATCAGCAGCGGGGAGGCCGTCGAGTCGAACAGGCGCCGGAAGTCCGGGGTGGGGTGGTGGGTGTTCGCGGACATGGCGGCCCTCAGGGATCGAGTCGCTAGCCGTAGCCGCGCACCGTGGTGATGCGCGGTGCGGGTGTGGGCAGGCCGGTGAGTTTGCCGCGCAGCCGGTAGACGTGTTCGACGACGGTCGCCGGCTGCTGCCAGGACACGCCCCAGATCTGCTCCAGGAGCTGTTCGGAGGAGAAGACCCGGCCGGGGGCGCGGGCCAGCAGTTCCAGCAGCGCGTACTCCTTGGGGCGCAGGGTCAGCAGGGCGCCCGCGACATCGGCCCGGCGGGCCGCGGTGTCGACGCGCAGTGCGCCCACGGCGAGAATCTCCGTGCTCTCCGGCGGCTGGGAACGGCGCAGCACGGCACGGATCCGCGCCACGAGCTCCCGCTGCGAGAAGGGCTTGACGAGATAGTCGTCCGCGCCGATCTCCAGCCCCGCGACCCGGTCCGCCTCCTCGCCGCGCCCGGTGACGACGATCACCGGCAGTCGGCTGATCGAGCGCAGCGCCCGCAGCAGGTCCAGGCCGCTGCCGTCCGGCAGCCCCAGATCGAGTACGGCCAGATCGATGCCGCCCTCGTGCATCACGGCCTTCCCGGCGCGCGCGTCGATCGCCCAGGTGACGGTGAAGCCCGCACGCTCCAGATAGGAACGGCACATCAGTGCGAAGTCGGGGTCGTCCTCGATCAACGCGAGGTGAGTCCGCATCGCTCACCGCCCGGTCCCGGTGCCGCTCCCACGTTGTTGCGCTGGTGAGCGGGCGTTGATCTCCCGACCATGTGGCGAAGGTAGAACAGAAGCAGCCCACGGTTCAAGGGGGAGCCGCGCAGGGGGAGTTCCGGAGCGGGCTCGTGCGGTGCGGGGACACAGATCACCGCACGAGCCCGCTGCGGGACTGGCTGCCCGGCACTTCCGGGCCGACGGCGACCGCACCGCGTACGGCCGGCACGCCTGCGCGCCGCTCACGGACGGGACGGGACCACCAGTTTGAGCGAGCGAGCTTTGGCGCCGGTCACGGGGACGACCTGGCCTCCGCCCGGCGGCCGCGCCCGGCTGTACGCGGCGGACGCGGTGCTGGTCGTGGCGCTGCAGGGCGATGTCGACCTTGCGGCCACCCTCTCCGTACGCCCCTGGCTGGACTCGGTCGCCGCGCTGCGCGCGCCCGGCTACGTCGTAGACCTTCGGGCGGTCACCTTCATCGACAGCACCGGTCTGAGCATGGTGCTGGGCTTGCGCCGACGCGTCACCGAGGCACGCGTGCCGTTCGGCCTGGTGTGCGCGACGCGCATGCGCCGACTGCTGGTCGCGCACGGCACCTTGGAACTGCTCCGCCCTTCAACCACACTGGACGAAGCCTTGGCGGACGTCACCCGCACGGGGGAGAACCGCCACGCATGAGAGCGGCACCCCGTCCTCGTCCGGCCGAGGCGCAGGTCCCGCCGGGAGGAGCGCAAGGTGGACCCGACAGAACGAGCGCTCGACGCGGCCATGACGATCGACGGTGCGCTCGGCGCGGCCGTCGTGGACTATCTCAGCCGCGTGACCCTGGGTGTACGCGGCGGAATGAGCGGCTTCGACCTGCACAAGGCGGGAGAGGTGGATACCGATGTCGTACGGGCCAAACTGCACGCCCTGACCGTCCTCGGCTATCCCGTCGACAGCCTGGAGGACATCCTGGTGACGCTGACCGACGAGTACCACATCATCCGCCCCGTCTCCCTGCGCAAGCTGCAGGGCATCTACCTTTATCTGATCCTGGACCGCCACCGAGCATCGCCGGCCGAGGCGCAGCGCCGGCTGCGCCGGATCGAGTCCTTCTGGGAGCTGTGAGCCCCCGGGCCGCGCCTCACCCTTCGGGACGCGGGCGGATGCGGGCCGCGAGCACCGCGACGTCGTCCTCCGCACGGTGGGCGTCGAGCCGGACCAGGAGCCCGTCGAGCAGCTCGTCGACGCTCGCCCCCGGTGGCAGCCGCAGACCGGCCAGCCGCGCCAGCGAGACGTCGATGTCCTCGCCGCGCCGCTCCACGAGACCGTCGGTGAACATCACCAGCGTGTCGTCGGGTGCGAGCGTGAGGGCGGTGGAGGTGTAGCCGCCCACCCCGGTGCCCAGCGGGGGGCCGACCGGCATGTCCAGCAGTTCGCCGGTGCCGTCCCCGGCGAAGACGACCGGCGGCAGATGACTGGCGCCGGCGAGCAGGGCCGTGCCGCGCGCCGGGTCGACCTGAACCAGCAGACAGGTGGCCGGGCGACGGGTGCCGTCGTCGGAGACCGCGGCGTCCAGCCGCCGCAGTACCCGGTGCGGCGGCAGGTCCGTCGACGCCACGTAGCGCAGCATCGAGCGGTAGGCGTTCATGTCCACCGCCGCGTCCAGACCGTGCCCCATGACGTCCCCCACCACCAGCAACGTCCGCCCGAAGTGCAGTCGCACGGTCTCGAACCAGTCCCCGCCGACGAGCGTTCCGCCGCCGGCCGGCAGATAGCGGGTCGCGAGCGTGAGGTTCGGATGGGGCCGGCCCGGCTCGGCCAGCAGGGCTCGCTGAAGGTCCAGCACGGTGCCGCGCAGGGCGTTGTGGCGGCGCGCGTGGCCCAGGTGGACGGCGGCGAGCCGGGCCGCGCGGTGCACGGTGGACGTCTCCCGGTCCGTGAAGGCAGGACCGTGCCGGACGGCCACCAGCACCCCGTACAGCCTGCCGTGTGCCGACAGCGGGACCGTGATGATCTGGCGGGCGACACGGCCGGACAGGTCGAGGGTGGCGGCAATGGGACGCCCTTCGTCCAGCGCCCGTACGGTCAGCGGTCGCGCGCCCTGTGCGCTCCAGGACCTCAGCAGTTCACCGGGCCCGGCGGCGGCGATCCGCGACAGCGGCGGGCCGGGCGCGGGCGGTCCCGCCGGGATGTCCTCCGGCAGCAGATCCACCGCCGCGGCATCGCACCCGTGCCGGCACACGAACGCGGCCAGCTCCTCGCACGTGGTCCGCTCGTCCAGTCCGGTGCCGATCGACTCGATGGCATCCTCCACCGCGTCCAGCGGCGCCCGCGCACCCGGGGGCTCCTCACCGCCTCGGCCCGACATGCCACCTCCACCGCGTCACACGCCTGGATCCATCCACGCACGCGGGCGGCGGGCCCGCACCCGCGCGCCGGCTCGGTCAGTGCACCGGCGGCAGGTCGTTCACCAGCACGGCCGCACCGTCGAAGCGGCCGGCCTTGAGGTCCCGCAGCGCGTGCTGGGCTTGCGCCAGCGGGTAGACGTGCGTCGTGGCCCGTACGCCGTGCCGCGCGGCGAGTCGCAGGAACTCGCGCCCGTCCTCGCGGGTGTTGGAGGTGACGCTGCGCAGTTCCTTCTCGTAGAACAGCTCTCGCTCGTAGTGCAGCGGCGGAGTGTCGCTCAGGTGGATGCCCGCGACGGACAGGACGCCGCCCCGGTCGAGGGCCCGCAGCGCGACGGGAACCAGGTCCCCGACCGGAGCGAACAGGATCGCGCTGTCCAACGGCTCGGGAGGCGCGTCGTAGGCTCCGCGGGCCGAGGCGGCGCCGAGTTCCAGCGCGAGCCGCCGCGCGGCCGGGTCCCGCGTCAGGACGTGCACGGTGGCTCCCTGCGCGAGTGCCAGTTGCGCGCACAGATGGGCGCTGCCGCCGAAGCCGTACAGCCCGAGCCGGCCGCCCGGCGGCAGCGCGGCCCGGCGCAGTGCGCGGTAGCCGATGATGCCCGCGCACAGCAGCGGGGCCAGGGCCACCTCGTCGACGTCGTCCGGCAGCGGGTGGGCGAAATCCGCGGGCACGGTCGTGTACTGCGCGTATCCCCCGTCGGCGTCCCAGCCGGTGTACTCCGACGCGGGGCAGAGGTTCTCGGCCCCGCGCACGCAGTACGCGCAGGTCCCGCAGGTACGGCGCAGCCAGGCGACGCCCACCCGGTCGCCGATCGCGAAGCCGCTGACGGCCCCGCCCCTGGCCACCACCACGCCCACGACCTCGTGCCCGGGTGTCACTCCGGGCCGGTGCACAGGCAGGTCGCCCTCGCTGATGTGCAGGTCCGTGCGGCACACCCCGCAGGCGAGGACATGCACGAGAAGCTCGCCCCGCCGCGGCGTCGGCAGGGGCTTCTCGACGAACCGCAGCGGATCCCGCTCGACCGGTCCTGGCTCGGCCACGGCCCACGCGCGCATCATCCCGACACCGTCCTGTCGACGACCGTGAAGCTCCCGGAGTTCCAGTCTCGTGCAGGTTCACTGCTCGGCGCGCGGTACGGACGAAGGCTGGCTAGCGTGGCTCGCGCAACCAGTCCGTCGAAGCGGAGAGAGTCGAACGCCATGGCAGTACGACCTGAGGGAACGCCCTGTTGGGCCGACGCGATGTTCAGTGACGTCGAGGGCGCCAAGAGTTTCTACGGTGACGTGCTCGGCTGGACCTTCGGCGAGGCGTCGTCGGAGTACGGCAACTACACGCAGGCGTACGCGAACGGCAAGGCGGTCGCTGCCGTCGTCCCCCCGATGCCCGGGCAGGAGGGCCAGTCCGCCTGGTGCCTGTACCTCGCGTCGCCGGATGCCGGGGCCACCGCCGCGAAGATCCGGGACAACGGCGGCGAGGTGCTGATGGAACCGATGAAGGTCGGCGACTTCGGCTCCATGCTGCTGGCCCGTGACCCTGGCGGTGTCGTCTTCGGCGTATGGCAGGCCGGCGTCCACGAGGGCTTCGAGGCGCAGGCCGTGCCGGGCGCGTACTCCTGGGCCGAGGTGTACACCCGTGAGCCCGAGAAGGCGGACGCCTTCTTCCCCGCCGTCTTCGGATACGGCGAGAAGCAGATGGACGATGCCGCGATCGACTACCGTATGTACAACCTCGGCGAGGACACCGTCCTGGGGCGCATGAAACTCACCGACGACTTCCCGCCCGAGGTACCGCCGTACGTCAATGTGTACTTTGCCGTCGAGGACTGCGACGCGGCGGTGGCGAAGGCGACCGAACGCGGGGCCGTGGTGCGCTTCGGCCCCACGGACAGCCCGTTCGGCCGGTTCGCGGCGCTCAACGACCCGCAGGGCGCGGCGTTCTCCGTCATCGACATCACGACGACCCGGGGCGACATGCCAGGGTCCACCGACGTGTCCTGAACCCAGTCGGCGAAGTGGGGGGCACCCCAGGCGTGGGATGCGC
>NZ_JBMNDS010000025.1:42242-110527 GCF_052543295.1 Streptomyces sp. SAS_270 | reverse complement strand
TCGGGGGCTCCGCCCCCGAACCCCCGCTCGTCAAACGCCGGAGAGGCTGAATTGCTACGTCGGCCGGAGAGATTTCAGCCCGTCCGGCGTTTGAGGACGAGCGCGAAGCGCGATGCAGGGGGAGAGGGGGCGCAGCCCCCAGGTCAACGGGATGGGTAGGGGCGGAGGGGGCGAATCAAACCTCGGCCTCCACCGCCGGCGCCTCCCCGAACCGCGCCAGCGCCAACGCACCGGCCACCGCGACGGCGAAGCCGAGGACGGCCAGCCAGCCCAGACCCTCCCGGGTCCGGTCCCCGAGCCACACCACCCCCACCACCGCGGGCCCGATCGTCTCCCCGATCACCAGCCCGGCGGTGGCGGTGGTCACCGACCCCCGCTGCAACGCGGACGTGAGCAGCACAAACGCCGCGCCACCACCCAACAGCAACGCATACGTCGCAGGGTTGGAGAGCAGCGCGCCGACCCCGAGGTCGTCGATGAGCCGCACCGTCACCTCGACGACCCCGAACCCGAACCCCGCCCCGAGCCCGAGCGTCAACGCCCGCCCACGCTCGGGCAGCCGCCCGGCGACACCCCCGAGCAGCAGCACCCCCACCGCCGTACCGAGCATCACGTACTTGAGCGTCAGCGACCCGGCCCGCTCCCCCTCCGTCCCGGACGCCAGCCCGAGCATCGCAAGGCCCGCGCACACGACGCCCACCGCGCCCCACTCGACCCGGCTCAGCCGCACGTCCAGCAGCCGGGCGGCGACGACGGCGGTCACGGCGAGGCTCGCGGCGAGCGCCGCGCCGACGGCGTAGATGGGAATGGAGCGCAACGCGGCGATCTGGAGCAGGAATCCGACCCCGTCGAGCGCGAGCCCCGCCAGATACCGCCACTGCCGCAGCGCCCGCAGCAGCAGCGCGGCCTCGCCGCCGGGCGCCGAGTCGTCGGCAACCGCCCGTGCGGCGATCGCCTGCAACACCGTCGCCGTACCGAAGCAGACCGCTGCGCCAAGGGCGCACACCATTCCGAAGAGCACGAAGTGACTGTAGGGGAAGGGGGTGGCGAGGCCGTCGCTCAGGCGCCCAGCACGCCCCGCAACTGGCCCAGCCCCCAGTCCAGATCCTCCTTGGTGATCACCAGCGGCGGGGCGATCCGGATCGTCGAGCCGTGCGTGTCCTTGACCAGCACACCGCGGTCCATCAGCTTCTCGGAGATCTCCCGGCCCGTGCCGTACGCCGGATCGATGTCGACGCCCGCCCACAGGCCGCGCCCGCGGACCTCGGTCACATGGCCGGAACCGGTCAACAGGCCGAGTTCGCGGTGGAGATGGTCGCCCAGCTCCGCCGCCCGGCGCTGGAAGTCGCCCGAGCGCAGCATCGCGATCACCTCCAGCGCCACCGCGCACGCGAGGGGGTTCCCGCCGAACGTCGACCCGTGCTCGCCCGGCCGGAACACACCGAGCACCTCACGCGAGGACACCACCGCCGAGACGGGCACGATCCCGCCGCCGAGCGCCTTGCCCAGCACGTACATGTCGGGCACCACACCCTCGTGCTCGCACGCGAACGTCCTCCCGGTGCGGCCGAGGCCCGACTGGATCTCGTCCGCGACGAACAGGACACCGCGCTCGCGCGTCAGCTCCCGCACGCCCGCCAGATAGCCGGCCGGCGGCACCAGCACCCCCGCCTCGCCCTGGATCGGCTCCAGGAGCACCGCCACCGCGTTCTCCGTGAGTGCGGCACGCATCGCGGTGAGATCGCCGTACGGCACGATCTCGAAGCCCGGTGTGTACGGCTCGTAGTCCGCCCGTGCCTCGCGGTCGGTGGAGAAGCTGATGATCGTCGTCGTACGGCCGTGGAAGTTGCCCGCCGCGACGACGATCTTCGCCATCCCGGAGGGCACGCCCTTGACCCGGTAGCCCCACTTGCGGGCCGCCTTCACCGCGGTCTCCACGGCCTCCGCGCCGGTGTTCATCGGCAGCACCAGCTCCATCCCGCACAGCTCGGCGAGCTGCCCGCAGAAGTCGGCGAACCGGTCGTGGTGGAAGGCCCGCGAGGTCAGCGTCACCCGCTCCAGCTGGGCTCTTGCCGCGTCGATCAGCCGCCGGTTGCCGTGGCCGAAGTTCAGCGCCGAGTATCCGGCCAGCAGGTCGAGGTAGCGGCGGCCCTCGACGTCCGTCATCCAGGCGCCGTCCGCGGTCGCCACGACGACCGGCAGCGGGTGGTAGTTGTGCGCGCTGTGCGCGTCGGCGGCGGCGATCAGGGTTTCGGTAGTGCTCACGGGGTCTCCCTCTCCAACCGCACGGGTGCTTGTGGCCCCCTTCCTATCGTCGCTCGCATGGTGGACGCAGGAACCCGGCGATCCGGCGCGCCCGGTAGGCTGACCGGCGGGCCGTGACTGGCGCGCTGGGATGGGACCGACCATCGGGGAGCGGCCCTGGACGTCGTACGGAAGTACGGCGGTCCAGCGACTGTGTGCCGTGCGCCTGGGCCGAACCGTGAACGCTGAACCCACGCCGTCCGGAGGTCCCGCCGATGTCAGAACCCCTCTCCACCGAATCCACCGCCTTCCGCGCCGCCCTCGACGTGATCCGTGCCGTCGAACCGCGCGTGGCCGACGCCATCGGCCAGGAGGTGCACGACCAGCGCGAGATGCTCAAGCTGATCGCCTCCGAGAACTACGCCTCCCCGGCCACCCTCCTGGCCATGGGCAACTGGTTCAGCGACAAGTACGCCGAGGGCACCGTCGGCCGCCGCTTCTACGCCGGCTGTCGCAACGTGGACACCGTCGAGGCCCTCGCCGCCGAGCACGCCCGCGAACTCTTCGGCGCCCGGCACGCCTACGCCCAGCCGCACTCCGGCATCGACGCCAACCTGGTCGCCTTCTGGGCCGTCCTCGCCGACCGTGTGGAGGCCCCGGCGCTCGCCGAGGCCGGCGTCCGCAACGTGAACGACCTCTCCGACGCCGACTGGGCCGAGCTGCGCCGGGCCTTCGGCAACCAGCGCATGCTGGGCATGTCCCTGGACGCGGGCGGCCACCTCACGCACGGCTTCCGCCCGAACATCTCCGGCAAGATGTTCGACCAGCGCTCCTACGGCACCGACCCGGCCACCGGCCTCATCGACTACGAGGCCCTGCGCGCGTCCGCCCGCGAGTTCAAGCCGCTGATCATCGTCGCCGGGTACTCCGCCTACCCGCGCCTGGTGAACTTCCGCATCATGCGGGAGATCGCCGACGAGGTCGGCGCGACGCTCATGGTCGACATGGCGCACTTCGCCGGTCTCGTCGCCGGCAAGGTCCTCACCGGTGACTTCGACCCGGTCCCGCACGCCCAGATCGTCACCACCACCACGCACAAGTCGCTGCGCGGCCCGCGCGGCGGCATGGTCCTGTGCGACGACTCGCTCAAGGACCAGGTCGACCGCGGCTGCCCGATGGTGCTGGGCGGCCCGCTCCCGCACGTCATGGCGGCCAAGGCCGTCGCCCTCGCCGAGGCCCGCCGCCCCGAGTTCCGCGACTACGCCCAGGCGGTCGTCGACAACGCCCGCGCGCTCGCCGAGGGCCTGATGCGGCGCGGCGCCACCCTGGTCACCGGCGGCACCGACAACCACCTCAACCTGATCGACGTCGCCTCCTCCTACGGCCTCACCGGCCGCCAGGCGGAGACCGCCCTGCTCGACTCGGGCATCGTCACCAACCGCAACGCCATCCCCGCCGACCCGAACGGCGCGTGGTACACCTCCGGCATCCGCATCGGCACCCCGGCGCTCACCACGCGCGGCCTGGGCGCGGCCGAGATGGACGAGATCGCGGGCCTCATCGACCGCGTCCTGACCACCGCCGAGCCGGGCACCACCAGCAAGGGCGCCCCGTCCAAGGCCCAGCACGTGCTGGACCCGAAGATCGCGGACGAGATCGCCCACCGCGCGACCGACCTGCTGACCGGTTTCCCGCTGTACCCGGAGATCGACCTCGGCTGATCCCCGCGCGGCCGATCCCCGCGGGGTTCACAGATCGATCAGTTCCTGTCGTGGCTCCCGCGGCGGTCCGGGCTCGTGCCGGGCCGCCCCGCGGCGTATCAGCAGACTGCCGCCCACGCCGAGGACCAGGCCCCCGGCGAGCCCCGTGACCGCCCACCGCACGCTGTCCGACGTCCCCTTGTCCGCCGCGGCGGACGTGGTGGTGGCCGTACGCGCGGGTCCGAGCAGCCCGTCCCGGTTCAGCTCGTCGAAGACCGTCCGTGACGCCCGGTGCCAGCGGATGTCGTCGTCCTCCACGTCGGGCGCCGGGTCCGTGCGCACCCACACCACGCCGTCGGCCGCCTGGAACACCTGGTCCACGCGCTCCATGGCGATGTCCCCGCCGGGCGCCCGCTGCGTGTACGGCCAGCCACCGATGCCCGTCATGCCCCACAGCACGGTGACCCGCACCTGCGGGAGGCGGCCCTCCTGCCAGGCCTCCGGGACCGCCTCGCTGTCCGTGTCCGTGGGCGCCAGCAACTGCCACAGGCGGGCGAAGTCCCGCTGGCCGGACCGCAGGGCGACCGTCCGCGCTGTGCCGTTCGTCACGACGAGCGCGAGATCGGGTACGTCCCGGTCCGTGGCCTGCGCCCGGGACGCCCCCGGCCCCGTCAGCACCACGGCCGCAGCCGCCGTCACCGCCACCAGCCCACCGAACCCGCGCATCGGTCTCCCTCCCATGTCTTCCCCCTTGTTACACCGTCGCCGACGGATAGGTTCCCGTCTGTTTCCGCCCTGTCCCTGATCGTGCCCGTACACCTGAGAGAATGGTGAACATGGCCTCTGATCGTCCTCGCGTGCTCTCCGGAATCCAGCCCACAGCAGGCTCGTTCCACCTCGGCAACTACCTCGGCGCCGTCCGCCAGTGGGTCGCCCTGCAGGAGTCCCACGACGCGTTTTACATGGTCGTCGACCTGCACGCGATCACCGTTCCGCAGGACCCGGCCGAGCTGCGCGCCAACACCCGGCTCGCCGCCGCGCAGCTCCTCGCCGCCGGTCTCGACGCGGATCGCTGCACGCTCTTCGTGCAGAGCCATGTGCCCGAGCACGCCCAGCTCGCCTGGGTCATGAACTGCCTGACCGGTTTCGGTGAGGCGTCCCGCATGACCCAGTTCAAGGACAAGTCGGTCAGACACGGCGCGGACCGGGCCTCCGTCGGCCTGTTCACGTACCCCGTCCTCCAGGTCGCGGACATCCTGCTGTACCAGGCGCACGAGGTCCCGGTCGGCGAGGACCAGCGCCAGCACGTCGAGCTGACCCGCGACCTCGCCGAGCGGTTCAACGGCCGCTTCGGCGAGACCTTCGTGATCCCGAAGCCGTACATCCTCAAGGAGACGGCGAAGATCTTCGATCTCCAGGACCCGTCGATCAAGATGAGCAAGTCGGCGTCCACGCCGAAGGGCCTGATCAACCTCCTCGACGAGCCGAAGGCGACGGCGAAGAAGGTCAGGAGCGCGGTCACCGACACCGACACGGTCATCAGGTATGACGTGGCCGAGAAGCCGGGTATCAGCAACCTGCTGACCATCTACTCGACGCTCACCGGAACCGGTATCGCGGAACTGGAGCAGAACTACGCCGGCAAGGGCTACGGTGCGCTCAAGACGGACCTCGCCGAGGTCATGGTCGACTTCGTGACGCCGTTCCGGGAGCGCACCCAGCAGTATCTGGACGACCCGGAGACGCTCGACTCGATCCTGGCCAAGGGTGCCGAGAAGGCGCGCGCCGTCGCCGCGGAGACGCTCTCCCAGGCGTACGACAAGGTGGGCTTTCTGCCCGCCAAGCACTGACACCGGGTCCGACCGCCGGCGCGACCGCCGGTAAGAGACGAGCACGACACCGCTGCGACGCCCGCTACGGGGCCGCACGGCCGTACAGTCGACAGTCGAGCCGGCAGTCGCGCCTGCCTGCCGGGCCGGCTCGACCCGACAGCACGACAACACCACGACACCTCAACACGACGAAGGAGACGACGTGGGGACCGTAACGATCGGTGTCTCGATCGCGGTCCCGGAGCCTCACGGCAGCCTGCTCCAGGAGCGGCGCGCGGGCTTCGGCGACCCCGCGGCTTCCGGTATCCCCACGCACGTCACCCTGCTGCCGCCGACGGAGGTCGAGGACTCGGCGCTGCCCGCGATCGAGGCGCACCTCGTCGAGGTCGCGGCCGCCGGGCGCCCCTTCCCGATGCGGCTGTCCGGGACGGGCACCTTCCGCCCGCTCTCCCCGGTGGTCTACGTCCAGGTCGTCGAGGGCGCCGCGGCCTGCACCTGGCTGCAGAAGCAGGTCCGCGACGCCTCCGGGCCCGTGGCGCGCGAGCTGCACTTCCCCTACCACCCGCACGTCACCGTGGCGCACGGCATCGAGGACGCGGCGATGGACCGCGCGTTCGAGGAGCTCTCCGGCTACGAGGCGCAGTGGCCGTGCACGGGCTTCGCGCTCTACGAACAGGGCGCCGACGGCGTGTGGCGCAAGCTCCGCGAGTTCGCGTTCGGCGGCGCCGTCGTCCCGCCGCAGGCCGCCGCCCCCGCGGAGCGGGACAGCACGCCCGCCCGCTGAGCCCGTCGTGGCCGGCCGCGCGGTTCGCCGAGCCTGCTCAGAGGTCTTCGACTACAGCGGCAGCCGTCGGAACAGCGGCCGCGGCACATGCCGCAGCGCCGACATCACCAGCCGCAGCGCGCCCGGCACCCACACCGTCTCGGACCGCCGCCGCAGCCCCAGCTCGATCGCCGTCGCGACCGCTTCCGGCGTGGTGGCCAGCGGGGCTTCCGTCAGGCCCGCCGTCATCCTCGTACGCACGAATCCGGGGCGTACGACCATGACGTGCACGCCGGTGCCGTGCAGCGCGTCGCCGAGGCCCTGGGCGAAGGCGTCCAGGCCCGCCTTGCTGGAGCCGTAGATGAAGTTGGCGCGGCGGGCGCGCTCCCCGGCGACCGAGGAGAGCACCACGAGCGAGCCGTGGCCCTGCGTCTGGAGCGCCCGCGCGCACACCAGCCCCGCCGACACGGCGCCCGTGTAGTTGGTCTGGGCGACCCGCACCGCGGACACCGGCTCCTTCTCGTCGCGCGCCTGGTCGCCGAGGACCCCGAAGGCGAGCAGCACCATGTCGAGGTCGCCCTCGGCGAAGACCTTGCCGAGCGCGGTCTCGTGGGAGTGGGGGTCGAGCGCGTCGAAGTCGACGGTCCGGGTGTCCGCGCCGAGCGCGCGCAGATGGGCTGCGGCCTTCTCCAGCTCGGGGGAGGGCCGGCCGGCCAGCCACACCGTGCGGGTGCGGCGGGCGATCAGCCGGCGGGCGGTGGCGAGGGCGATCTCGGAGGTGCCGCCGAGGATGAGCAGGGACTGGGGGGTGCCGAAGGCGTCCTTCATGGCAGCTTCTCCTAGAAGTTCAAGTTCATGAGTTCAAGTTCAGAAGTTCAGTCGACGGGACAGGTCCGAGGCGAATACGCCCCGCGGATCCAACTCGGCCCGCAGGGCCTGGAATTCGGCCAGCCGCGGATACATCCCCGCCAGCAGTTCCGGCCGCAGCCGCGCGTCCTTGGCGAGGTACACGCGGCCGTCCGCCGCCGCGACCTCCACGTCCAGCTCGTCGAGGAACGCGCCGAGGCCGGGCAGGTTGGCGGGGATGTCCAGGGCGAGCGTCCAGCCCGGCATCGGGAAGGACAGCCAGCCCGGATCGCCCTCCCCGAACCGCTTGAGGACGGCGAGGAAGGACGGGCAGCGGTGCGCGGAGATGCGGTGCACGATCCGGCGCAGGGCGTCCTCCTGCCCGTACCCGACGGCGAACTGGTACTGCACGAAGCCGCCGCGCCCGTAGATCCGGTTCCAGTGCGGGACCCCGTCGAGGGGGTGGAAGAAGGTGGAGATCTTCTGGAGCTGGCCGGTGCGCGCGACGGGCGCCTTGCGGTACCAGAGCTCGTTGAAGAGGCCGACCGTGGTGCGGCCGAGGAGGCCTTCGGGGACGAAGGCGGGGGCGGCCGGGAGCTGGGCGGGGCGGAACGCCAGCGGGTGGCGGCGGGCGCGGTCCGGCAAAGCGTCCAGCGGGGCGTGGTCGCCGCGGGTGAGCACCGCGCGGCCCAGCGAACGGCCGCGTGCGAGCAGGTCGATCCAGGCCACCGAGTAGCGGTGGAGGTGGTCGGTGGCGGTGAGGCGGGCCATCAGGTCGTCCAGGTCGACGGCGCGTTCGGTGTCGACCATCATCAACGAGGTCTCGACGGGCTGCAGTTGGACGGTCGCCGTGAGGATCACCCCGGTCAGGCCCATGCCGCCCGCGGTGGCGTCGAAGAGGGGGGTGTCACGGCCGACCGTACGGATCCCGCCGTCCGCGGTCAGCAGCTCGAAGGAGAGCACATGGCGGGCGAACGACCCCGACACATGGTGGTTCTTGCCGTGGATGTCCGCGCCGATCGCGCCGCCGACCGTCACATAGCGGGTCCCGGGCGTGACGGGCACGAACCAGCCGAGCGGCAGCAGGACTTCCATCAGCCGGTGCAGGGAGACGCCCGCGTCGCACAGCACCGTGCCGCCGTCCGCGTCGATGGCGTGGATGCGGTCGAGTCCCGTCATGTCGAACACGGCCCCGCCCGCGTTCTGGGCGGCGTCCCCGTACGCCCGCCCGAGCCCGCGCGCGATGCCACCGCGCGCCCCGCACTCCCGGACGGCGGCCACCATCTCCTCGTAGGTGCGCGGGCGGACCAGGCGGGCGGCGGTCGGGGCGGTGCGGCCCCAACCCGTGACGGAGACGGTGTCGGCAGGCATGGCCGTGACCGTAGCCCCGGAAAGGGTGCATAACTACCTAATCACCCCGATCCGCACGGCCCCTCACCGAAATGGGTGATTAATGGGATGTCGTCCTAGATTGCCGTAGTTCTGCGCTCACTCCCTAGAAGAGTGAGATCACATGGACGACCTTGACGGCGACCTTGCCGACGTTCTTGACGATGATCTTGGCGACGACTTCGCCGGCATGGACCGCCGGCTGCTGTCGACGCTGCACGCGTACGGCGCCGATCCGCGGGTGGCCGCCCTCGCACGCGGCCTGTCCCGGGCCGGGGAGCACGGCGCGCTGTGGCTCGCCGCCGGGCTCGCGGGCGCGGCGGTCGACCGGGAACGGCGCCGCGCCTGGCTGCGCGGCACGGCACTCACCGCCGGCGCCCATCTGGCCAGCATGGGGGTGAAGCGGCTCGTGCGCCGCCCGCGCCCCGCACATGTGCGGCCGCTGGTCCGCACCGCCGGACGTCACTCCTTCCCCAGCTCGCACGCCACCTCGGCCGCCGCCGCCGCGGTCGCCTACGGTGCGCTGGGCGCCCCCGTGGTCGCCCCGGTCGCCGCCGCCATGTGCCTGTCCCGGCTGGTCGTCGGCGTGCACTACCCCTCGGACGTCGCCGCGGGCGCGGCCCTGGGTGCCCTGACGGCCCGCCTCGGCGCCCGCTGGATGGGAGCCGACGCGGGCCCGGCTGCCCGCTGGATGGGAGCCGACCATGGCTGAGCGCACGGTACTGCTCACCGACCGCGCCACCACCGGACGCCGTAGCACCTCCCCGGCGCCCGCGCGGCCCGGCGGACTCGTGCGGGGGCTGCTGCGCACCGCCCGCCCTCGGCAGTGGGTCAAGAACGTGCTCGTCGTCGCCGCCCCGGCCGCCGCCGGCCGGCTCTTCTCACGCCACTCCCTCACCCAACTCGCCCTCGTCTTCGTTCTGTTCACGGCCTGCGCGAGCGCCGTCTACCTGATCAACGACGCCCGGGACGCGGCCGCCGACCGCGCCCACCCCGTCAAACGGCACCGTCCGGTCGCCGCCGGACAGGTCCCCGTCCCCGTCGCCTACGCTGTCGGCGGCGTCCTCGCCGTCCTCGCCCCCACCGCCGCCGCCTGGCTCTGCTCGCCCTTCACCTCGGCGCTGCTCACCGCCTACCTCGGCATGCAACTCGCGTACTGCGTCAGCCTCAAGCACGTCCTCGTCGTCGACCTCGTCGTCGTCACGACAGGGTTCGTGATGCGCGCGATGATCGGCGGGCTCGCGCTCGGCATCCCGCTCTCGCGCTGGTTCCTCATCACCACCGGCTTCGGCGCGCTGTTCATGGTCTCGGCGAAGCGGTACTCCGAAGCCGTCCAGATGGCCGGAAAGGCAGGCGCCACACGGGCGTTGCTCACCGAGTACACCACCGGCTACCTGCGCTTCGTGTGGCAACTGGCCGCCGGGGTCTCCGTCCTCGGCTACTGCCTGTGGGCCCTGGAGGAGGGCGGCGTGCCCAGCACCAGCGTGCTGCCGTGGCGGCAGTTGTCGATGGTGGCTTACATTCTGGCCATCCTGCGCTACGCCGTCTTCGCCGACCGGGGCACGGCGGGCGAGCCCGAGGACGTCGTCCTGCGCGACCGTGCGCTCGCCCTCATCGGCCTGGCCTGGCTGGCCATGTACGGTCTCGCGGTGGCCAACTGGTGAGCATCGCCCAACGGCCCCTGGTCCACGAGCTGTTCGGCTTCGCCACCGCCGGACTTCTCGCCTACGCCGCCGATCTCGGCCTCTTCGTCTGGCTGCGCGGGCCCGTCGGGCTCGACCCGATGACCGCCAAGTCGCTCTCCTTCATGGCCGGTTGCTCGGTCGCGTACGCGGGCAACGCACTCGGCACGTACCGCAACGCCCCACGCGGACTGCGCCAGTACGGCGCCTTCTTCGCCGTGAACGTCGCCGGAGCCCTCGTCCAGCTGCTGTGCATCGCCGTCAGCCACTACGGGCTCGGCTTCACCTCGCCGCGCGCGGACACCGTCTCGGGCGCCGGGATCGGCATGGCGCTCGCCACTGTCCTGCGGTTCTGGGGTACCCGGACATGGGTGTTCCGGCGGGAGGGAAGAATCGGATCATGGACTGGCTGAAAAAGCTCCCCGGTATCGGGCCGGTGGTCACCTGGCTGATGACCACGCACGCGTGGCGCTCCTACGAGCGCCTGGACCGGGTCAAGTGGACGCGACTCGCCGCGGCGATGACCTTCATCAGCTTCATCGCGCTCTTCCCGCTGCTCACCGTCGCCGCCGCGATCGCCGCCGCCACGCTCAGCGACCGTCAGCAGACGGACCTCCAGGACAAGATCGCCGACCAGGTCCCCGGCATCTCCGACCAGATGGACATCCACTCGCTGGCCCAGAACGCGGGCACCGTCGGCGTCATCGCGGGCGCCCTGCTGCTGGTCACCGGCATCGGCTGGGTCGGCTCGATGCGGGAGTGCCTGCGCGCGGTGTGGGAGCGCGACGACGAGGAGGGCAACCCCCTCGTGCGCAAGCTCAAGGACGGCGGCGTGCTCGTCGGCCTCGGCGGCGCCGTCCTCGTCACCATCGCCGCGTCGACCGTCGCCTCCGCCATGGTCGGCTGGATCGCCGACCAGCTCGGCATCGAACGGGGCGGCTGGGGCAGCCTCGTGCTGCGGACCGCCGCGTTCCTCGTCGCCGTCCTCGCCGACTTCCTCCTCCTGCTGTACGTCCTCACACTGCTGCCCGGGGTCGAGCCCCCGCGGCGCCGGCTGATCACCGCCGCGCTGATCGGCGCGGTCGGCTTCGAGCTGCTGAAGCTGCTGCTCAGCGGCTATATCCAGGGCGTCGCCTCGAAGAGCATGTACGGCGCCTTCGGCGTGCCCGTCGCGCTACTGCTGTGGATCAACTTCACCTCGAAGCTCGTGCTCTTCTGCGCCGCGTGGACGGCGACGCAGAGCGAGGGGGACGAGGAGCAGGCCGAGGGGGACGAGGAGCAGGCCGAGGGGGACGAGGAGCAGGCCGAGGGGGCTGAGAGCGCCGAGGAGGCGGAGGGGGAGGCCCAGGTCAGCGGCCCGAACGGCGACGCACCAGATCGGGCAGCGGCCAGCGGCGGTTGACCAGGAAGATCCCCGCGGCGAGCAGCACCAGCACGCCGCCCGCGATGCCCAGCGCGACGCCGATGCCGCCCGTCCGCAGCTTCGCGTCCGAGGCCGCGGCCACCGGCTTGCCGGAGGCGGCGCCGTCCGGAGACGCGTTCGCCCCCGCCTGCGCGCTCGGCTCGACGCCCTTCGGCGCGACCAGCTCACCCACCGGCTGGACCTTGTCGGCCGCCTGGAAGCCCCAGTCGAGCAGCTTCGCCGCTTCCTTGTAGACCTCGTTGTGCTCGTCCTTCTCCGGGTTCATCACCGTGACGAGCAGCACCTTGCCGCCGCGCTCCGCGACGCCGGTGAAGGTCGCGCCCGCGTTGGTGGTGTTGCCGTTCTTCACCCCTGCGATGCCCTGGTACGGGGTGATGTCGCTGTCGCCGGCGAGCAGGCGGTTGGTGTTCTGGATCGCGAAGGACTCCCGGGTCTTCTTGCCCTTCTTGTTCTTCTTCGTCTCGCCCGGGAACTTCGCCGTGACCGTGGAGCAGTACTCCCGGAAGTCCTTCTTCTGCAGGCCGGAGCGGGCGAACAGGCTCAGGTCGTACGCCGAGGAGACCTGGCCCTTCTCGTCGTAGCCGTCCGGGCTGACGACATGCGTGTCGAGGGCCTGGAGGTCCTCGGCGTGCTCCTGCATGTCCTTGACCGTCTGGTCGACGCCCTTGTTCATCGCGGACAGGACGTGCACCGCGTCGTTGCCGGAACGAAGGAAGACGCCGAGCCACAGGTCGTGGACCGAGTACGTCTCGTTCTCCTTTATCCCCACCATGCTGGAGCCCGCGCCGACGCCCGCGAGGTCCGACAACGCGACCTTGTGCGTCATCGTCTTCGGGAAGCGGGGCAGCAGTGTGTCGGCGAAGAGCATCTTCAGGGTGCTCGCCGGGGGCAGCCGCCAGTGCGCGTTGTGCGCGGCGAGAACGTCACCCGACTCGGCGTCGGAGACGATCCACGAGCGGGCGGTCAGGTCCTTCGGGAGCACGGGGGCACCACTGCCGAGGTTCGCCTGCGTGCCGGGACGGCCGAGCTGCGCTCCGCCGACGGTCGACATGTTCGGCGGGGGTGTCACCGAAGGAGTCCCCGACGGGTCGGCCGAGGAGGACGGGTCGGCCGAGGAGGTCGTCGACGGGCTGGTCGTGGGACTCGGCGACGTGCTCCCGTCGGCGAACGCGGGCGCCGTCAGCGAGAGGGTCAGCAGTGTGGCGGAGGCGACCAGCAAGGTGCGCTTGGCGGTCTTCTGAGGTGCGGGCACGGTCGGAAACGTACATGCCACAGCGCGTGAAGTCGCGCGGCCCTCCCCACCCCGGCCGCGGCGCCCGGCGAACGGCGGCGATACTGAACGTATGAAGCTCAGCCGCCCCGTCTCCTGGTTCCTGCTCGCCTTCGGGGTGTGGAGCTGGATCATCTGGATCACTTTCGTCAAGAACCTGTGGAAGGACGGCAGCGGGCTCGCGTTCGACGACGCGGGGGACCCGACGGCGTACTTCTGGGTGCATCTGACGCTCGCCGTCGTCTCCTTTGTTCTTGGGACGGTCGTCGGGGGCATCGGGTTGCGCGGAGTTCGCGCCCTGCGCCGCACGTCATAACGGGGGATACGTGATCGTCGTCTTCGTGCTGGTGGGGCTGGTCGTTCTCGGCGTGGTCGCGGGGCTGCACTGGTATGTGTGGCGGCGGCTCGTGCGGGACACGACGCGGGGGGCGGGGGTTGCCCGGCGCGTCGGTACCGGGGTGATCGTCGCCGGGCCCGTGCTGATGGTCGGCGCGCTGGTCGCCGAGCGGGGTGGGGCGCCGCTCTGGGTGCAGCAGGTGGTCGGCTGGCCCGGGTTCCTGTGGATGGCGCTCGCGATCTACCTGCTGCTGGGGGTTCTCGCCGGAGAGCTTGTGCGGCCCGTCGTTCGGCGCCTGCTCGGACATCGGTCGGGGCCGGGCCGGAGCATCCGTCCTCGGTCCGGCGCGGAATCGGTCGTGTTTCAGGCGGAGGGCGTTGACGCGCCATCCGCTGCGGGCGGACGTTCCGGCCCGCCCCCTGCGGTCCGTACGCGGCCGCCGGTGAGTGGGGGCGAGGAGTCCAAAGAGGAGTCCAACGGGGATCCCAGTCGGCGGCTCTTCGTCTCGCGCGTGGTGGGTGGTGCGGTCGCTGCCGGTGCGGTGGGGACGGTCGGATACGGGGCGTACGGCGTCCTGCGCGGGCCCAGGATCAAGCGGGTAACCGTTCCGCTGGCCAAGCTGCCGCGTTCTGCTCATGGGTTCCGGATCGCCGTGGTGAGCGACATCCACCTGGGGCCGGTGCTCGGGCGGGGCTTCGCCCAGAAGGTCGTCGACACGATCAACTCGACGCAGCCCGACCTGATCGCGGTGGTGGGGGATCTGGTCGACGGCAGCGTCAAGGACCTCGGGCCTGCTGCTGCTCCGCTTGCGCAGCTCCGGGCCCGGCACGGCTCGTTCTTCGTGACGGGGAATCACGAGTACTTCTCCGGGGCCGCCCAATGGGTCGAGGAAGTACGGGAGTTGGGGATCCACCCCCTGGAGAACGCCCGGGTGGAGGTGGACGGCTTCGACCTCGCCGGCGTCAACGACCTGCAGGGAGAGAGCGAGGGTCAGGGCCCCGACTTCGGCGCGGCGCTGGGCGATCGCGACCGGACAAGGGCGTGCGTACTCCTCGCCCACCAGCCGGTACAGATCCACGACGCCGTACGACACGGAGTCGACCTCCAGCTGTCCGGACACACCCACGGCGGCCAGCTGTGGCCGGGCAACCTTGTGGCCGAGCTCGCCAATCCGACGGTTGCGGGACTGGAGCGTTACGGCGACACGCAGTTGTACGTGTCCCGGGGCGCGGGGGCCTGGGGGCCGCCGGTGCGGGTGGGGGCGCCGTCGGACATCACTGTGGTGGAGCTGGCGTCGCTGCGGGCGTGAGCGGATTCCGCTGATGTGTTCTGGCACACAGACTCGCTGGATGGCTCGATGTCGGCTCATTGCCGTGCAGTAAAGGGGGGGTAGGGCCCTTGAGTAGCCCTGCCCGGAGACCGAAGTGAACTCCTTGATTGGCTGAAACCGAGCCCCTCGTGCTCACGTGACTGCGTCGAGTAGCAAGCGCTCACCTTCACGCGCTGAACAGCTCTTAAGCGCTCCACGACGGGGAGCACCTGAGTGACTGCAGCGCCAAGAGGGGTCATCGCGCCTGGTGATGTTTCCTTGACGGAGGGTGAGAGTGGGAGGTTGAATCCTGGTCACATTTGAAGATCTTGTGACTCTGGGGGCGGGGTTCTGTGTCGGTGGGCTGGGGTGGGCGCGGCATGGTGGGTCGTCGGAGACGCGGGCGGCGCAGGT
Organism: Streptomyces sp. SAS_270; assembly: GCF_052543295.1. Classification (NCBI taxonomy): domain Bacteria; kingdom Bacillati; phylum Actinomycetota; class Actinomycetes; order Kitasatosporales; family Streptomycetaceae; genus Streptomyces; species Streptomyces sp. SAS_270. The sequence continues at coordinate 95,318 of NZ_JBMNDS010000025.1, read as the reverse complement.
CGTCCGGTGTTGCGGCGGCTGCGTTTGCCGTGCTGGCTGCGACGTTGACGGTACCGGGGACGGAGGCGTACGCCGCGGGGGCGGAGCCGGATCCTGCGTCTGTGTCCGAGGGGCAGCAGGCTCTGACGGAGGCCCAGCAGTCGGGCCGGCGGGTAGAGGTGACCGGGGAGCGTTCTGAGCGGACGACGGTGTACGCCAACCCCGACGGGTACACCTTCACCCTGGAGGAATCGGTCGTGCCGGTGCGCGTCGCCAAGCAGGGCGGTGGGTGGCAGGCGCCGAACGCGACCTTGGAGAAACGTTCCGACGGATCGGTGGGGCCCAAGGCGGCTGCCGTGGGGATGGCGTTCTCGGGAGGTGGCGATGAGGTTCCCCTGGCCCGGATCGCCGATCACGGGATGTCGCTGGAGCTCGGGTGGCCAGGCACGCTGCCGGCTCCCGAGCTGGACGGGACCAGCGCTGTGTACGCCGACGTACTGCCGGGCGTCGACCTGAGAGTGACCGCGACACCCGAGAGCTTCCAGCCTGTGTTCGTGGTCAAGACGCCCGAGGCCGCGGCAAGCGACAAGTTGAAGAAGCTCACATTCGATCTCAAGTCCGAGGGTCTGAAGGTTCGTGAGGGAGCAGCTGGGAATCTCGCGGCCGTCGACGACAGCGGCCGTACGGTGTTCAAGACGCCGCCTGCGCAAATGTGGGACTCGGCCGGCCAGGCCGGAACGCAGGCGCAGTTGATGAAGACGACGTTGGCCGCCGATGGGTCGGAGGTGCCGTCCGATCCGGCGGAGTCGGCGCCGTCCGGCTCGGGACTGGAACCCGGCCAGGGCGACACCGTGGCCCGCATGGACGTGGAAGTCGCCAAGAACTCGCTGTCGGTGGTGCCGGACGCGGAGTTGCTCACCAAGACCGATGCTTCAGCGTTCCCCCTGTTCATCGACCCGACGGTGACATGGGGCGAGTCGGAACGCACCCTGCTGCGCAGCGACGGCTACGAGTCGTACGGCTGGGGCAACGGGGACGACGATCAAGGCAAGGGCGCGGGCAAGTGCGGCACGTGGAACGGCTATCCCTGCGGACCCGGCTATGTGCAGAAGCTGTATTTCGAGTTCTCGCCGGCCAGCCTGAAGGGCAAGAAGGTCCTGGACACCACGTTCCGGGTGACCGAGCCGTGGGCTTTTCAATGTGATCCCAGGTTGGTTGACCTGGTTCGTACAGACAACATCTCCGACTCCACCATCTGGTCGAGGCGTCCGAAGGAACTGGACTTGATGGTGGACCAGAACGTGTCGGCGGGGCGCGGGTCGCTGTGCGATCCGGATTCGCCGGACGCACCTCTCGAGTTCAACGACAACCCGGGCGAGTCGAACGAGAACCTGACTCCGACGGTGCGGGACTTCGCCGCGGGCAAGTTCTCCCGGCTCACGCTGGAGGTCCGGGCCCACGACGAATCGGACACGTCGGCGTGGAAGCGCTTCAAGAACGATGCTGTGCTTGCGGTGGACTTCGTCGGGCTGCCTGACAAGCCGACTGGCGTCGGGCTGAACGTCGACAACAAACCGGCCTGCGACAGCCATTCATCGGATCCGCTGGTGGTGTCCGACCCGTCGCCATCGCTGATGGCGACGGCGCAGACGAAGCCCGGCGGGGAGAAGGATGCGCAGTTGAGGGTGGCTGTCGACGTCGATCAGCAGAAGGGTGACGGTACTTGGGCGGACACTTCGGAAGGCAATGGCGATGTAGTGCCCTCCAATGGCTACGTGGGGGACGGATCCAAGGTTTCGCTTTCCTGGTCGGCGCTCACCGAGGGCACCCTCTACCGCTATCGGGCCTGGGTGCGCTCGTACTACGACGGAGGTAGGAGCTACCTGGCGGGGCCGTCGAATGCGTCGACGACCGGTTGGTGCTATTTCAAGGTCGATCCGACAGCGCCCCATCCGCCGAAGGTGACCATTGGTTCCCCGTACACAGAGTGCACGACCAACGACTGTGTGGCCGGGGGCGGTCCCGGGCAGAAGGCAATCTTCACGTTCAAAGCTGCTGAAGGCGACACGAACAATGCCGCTTACGAGTACAGCCTGAATTCGGGATCCTGGCTGAATACGTTGAAGGCGTGCTCGGGGGGAATTTCCGTCCTTGCCTGTCAACTCCTCGATGAGAGCAGCCCGTACGTCATTGGTTGGCGGGCCGTCATTACCCCTGATCACGGAGGCACCTACCATCTCGCCGTCCGTGCCAGGGACGACGTCGGCTCAGGCCGTCCTGGTGCCCGGCGCTACGTGGACTTCGCCGTTCACGACGGTGCCAGCCCTGTGGCCCGCTGGCACTTCTCCGAATCCGACGGTGCCGCGATCGACTCCGCAGCAGCCGCTGGTACGACAGGGCACGACGCCACGCTGGCCGGCGACGCCATCCGTGACAAGCGGGGCCGTCGTGGCCGTATGACCCAGGATGCGCAGGGCCAGCCGCTGGATACGCCGGTCGTCGACACGGGGCTCGCACTCAACGGCACGACCGCGTACGCGGCGACCGCCGATCAGGTGCTCGACACCTCAGCCTCCTACACGGTCTCTGCGTGGGTGCGTGTTGACGCCAGCGCGGCGCACACGCTCACGGTACTGAGCCAGTCACCGGACACCGCCAGCCCCTTCGCGAAGAAATACAGTCCGTTCCTGCTGTCGTACGGAGGTGGAGGGGACAACACCTGGAGCATGCGCGTGCTGGCCGATGACGGAACGTTCCGTGAGGCCAAGGCCAAGACGGCAACTCCACGCAGTGTGTGGACTCATGTGGTCGGGGTGCACGACGCGGACACGAAGAAGATCAGCCTCTACCTCAACGGGAAGTTGCAGACCACGGTGGACGCCGGGACCGCGTGGAAGGCGACCGGTCCGCTGCAGATCGGCCGGGGGATGTATGCCGACGCCTACACCGACTACCTGCAGGGTTCCGCAGACGAAGTGGCCGTGTGGCAGCGGGCCCTGGCACCCGCGGAGATTTCCGAGGAGGCCCGTCTGGCCGTCTCGAAGGATTACGCGGGGGCGGAACTGGTCGCGGACTGGTCGGGCGAGGGGGGCAACGGCACCACCATCGCGGACACTGTCTCGGGTTACGGCAAGTCGCTGACGCTGACGGGCGGAGCGTCGGTGGACGGTGAGGCGATCGTGCTGGACGGGGTGGACGACGCGGCCACAGCCACCGGGCCGTTGGTGGATGACACCGGGTCATTCACCGCGACCACCCTGGCAACTCTGGACGGGGACAAGCTCGCGGGCAAGGACGTCGGGTACACCGGGCAGGTGCTGGGACAGCGGACAGCGGACGGGTCTGCCTGGGGGTTCTGGTATCACCTGACGGGCAAGCAGACCATCACGGACCCGGACACCTTCGAGGAAAAGACCGTACCCGTCGGGTTCTGGCGCTTCGGGCGGCTCAACGCCGATGGCACGTTCAGCGCCGTCTCCTCGGACGAGAGCGCCCTGCTGGATGGCATGGTCCGGCTGACCGGCGTGTTCGACGCGCAGGAAGGCACGATCAGCCTCTACCTGGGACACACGCAGAACGACGATGCCAAGGCGTTCAACGCGAAGGTGGGCTCGGGCGACTTCGCGGTCGGCAAGGGCTTCACCGGCGGTGCCTGGCAGCGCTATCTGCCGGGTCGGGTCGCGGAGGTGCGCATTTGGGCCGGCGCAATGGCCGGTTCGGAACAGGTCGACACGACCGTGGGTGACTGACTCACCGGTAGTGGGCGCGGGCGGCTTGCGACGAGGCTGCCCGCGCCGCACCGGATGCGGCCCTGCGCGACCGCGCACATGACTTGCTGAACTTCTCTCTTCTGGACCGGGTGGGGCGGAAACAATGGCTTTTGGCATAGGCACCTCAAGAAGACGCCGTGGGGGCCGTCGTGTCGCATGGCACCGGAACGGGCGGCTGCTGGCACAGTCGCTGGCTCTGGCGTTGGTGGTGCCCCTGGGCTTGGCCCAGGTGGCCGAGGCTCAGTTGGGTGGCGGTCTGGGGCGGCCCGACCTGCCGAAGCAGCGGGTGAGCAAGGTCAAGGTCTACGACGGGCCGGGTGCGAAGAAGGCTCGGGCCGAGGTCGCCAAGGATCGGAAGGCCAACGCCGCGCAGGCCACACGTGCCGCGGCGCAGCAGAAGGCAGTCTGGCCCAAGGCGGGCGACGCAATGGTGAAGGTGAGCAGCGGCAAGGCGGGTACGGCCTCGCCCGCGGGTGTCCCCGTGGCGGTGAGCCCGTCGCCCGCGAAGCAGGCAGTGGCGGAGGGGAGCCAGGCTCGTATCACGGTTCTGGACCAGAAGGCGGCCCGGAAGGCGGGCATCACGGGCGTCCTGCTGACCGCCGAGGCGGAGAAGACAGGCACCGCCGAAGTGAGCGTCGCCTACGGCGGCTTCGCCTCGGCCGTGGGTGGCGGCTGGTCCCAGCGACTGAGTCTGGTGCAGCTGCCCGCTTGCGTGCTGACGACGCCGCAGAAGGCGGAATGCCGCAAGCAGACACCGCTGACGTCGGACAACGACATCGTCCACCAGTCCGTCTCGGCGAAGGTGCAACTGCCCGAGGCGCACGACGGCATGTCCTCGCAGCTGGTGGGCACTGATACCAGCGCCTCCACCGGGGCGACCGTCCTCGCGGTCACCGCGGCGGCCACCGGCTCCGGACAGTCCCCGGCGGGCACTGGCAACTACTCCGCGACACCGCTCTCGGCGTCCTCGGCCTGGCAGGCGGGCGGCAGCTCGGGCGCCTTCACCTGGTCGTACGGCTTCACCATGCCGCCTGCTGCGGCAGGCCCCTCGCCGTCGCTCTCCCTGTCGTACGACTCGGGCAGCGTCGACGGCCGTACCGCGACCACCAACAACCAGGGCACCTCGGTCGGTGAGGGCTTCACGCTCACGGAGTCCTACGTCGAGCGCTCCTATGGCTCCTGCGACGACGACGGCCACAAGGACGTCTTCGACGAATGCTGGAAGTACGACAACGCCCGCCTGGTCCTGAACGGTAAGTCGACTCGACTGGTCAAGGACAAGGACAGCGGCGCGTGGCGGCTTGAGGACGACGACGCGTCGACGGTGACGCGATCCACGGACGCGACCAACGGCGACGACGACGGCGAGTACTGGACCGTCACCACCGGCGACGGCACCAAGTACGTCTTCGGCCTGAACAAGTTGGACGGCGCGGACACTCAGCGCACCAACTCCACTTGGACTGTGCCGGTGTTCGGCGACGACTCCGGTGAGCCGGGCTACTCGAAGGGCGACGTCTTCGCCGACCGATCGCTCACCCAGGCCTGGCGCTGGAACCTCGACTACGTCGAAGACACCCACGGCAACGCCGAAACTTATTGGTACACGAAGGATTCCAATTACTACAAGAAGAACAAGGCCACCACGGCCAGCACGTCCTACACCCGCGGCGGATATCTCACCCGCATCGAGTACGGCCTGCGCAAGGGCGCCCTGTTCACCGACAAGGCCGACGCGAAGGTGACCTTCACCCACGCGGAGCGCTGCACGGCATCCGATTGCTCCAGCCTGACCAAGGACACCGCCGACAACTGGCCCGACGTGCCGTTCGACGCGATCTGCTCCAAGGGCGACACTGACTGCAACGCAGCGGGACCCTCGTTCTTCAGTCGTAAGATGCTGACCGGCATCAGCACCTCATCCTGGAACGTCACCACCAGTGCCTACGACCCGGTGGATTCCTGGTCGCTGACCCAGCAGTACCTCGACGGCGGCGACATCGGCGACAGTTCCGACCAGGTGCTGACCCTCAAGTCACTCAAGCGGACCGGCAAAGCGGGTGACGCGGACATCGGGGTGAACCCGATCTCGTTCACGTACCAGATGCGCCCCAACCGGGTCGACGCCACAGACAACATCCTGCCGCTGACCCGCCCCCGCATCTCGACCGTCACCTCCGAGACCGGGGCGATCACCACGGTGACGCTGTCGTCGCCGGAGTGCGTGCGCAGCGAGGTGCTGGGGGCAGCGCAGGACACCAACACGCGCTCCTGCTATCCCCAGTTCTGGCACATCAACGGCGCCGAGAACGCTTCGGTGGATTGGTTCCAGAAGTACCGGGTGCTGGCCGTGGTCGTCTCGGACCCGACCGCGAACAACGACGCCGTCGAGTCCGCCTACTCCTACAGCGGCGCGGCCTGGCACTACGCTGACGAACCGTTCACGCCCAAGGACGAGCGCACCTGGTCGGACTGGCGCGGCTACCACCAGGTCACGGTCCAGACCGGCGCGACCAGCGTCACCCGTTCCAAAACGGTCTCGCTCTACCTGCAAGGCATGGACGGCGACAAGAACAAGGACGGCACCACCAAGTCCGTCTCCCTCCCCCCGCTGTCGGCCCCCGACCTCGGCGTCGCCTCGCTGACGGACAGCGACGAGTACGCAGGGCAACTGCGTGAACAGGTCACCTACGACGGATCCACAGCGATCTCGGCGACGGCGAACGACCCGTGGTCGAAGGAGACCGCGCGGCAGACCCCGCCCGACGCCGGTGATCACGTGGCCCGCTATGTGCGCACCAAAACGAACAGGACGTACACCTACCTGACCGTGCCGAAGACTTGGCGCACCCGCTCCATCTCCACGACCTTCGACGACTACGGCATGCCCGCCACAGTCAGCGACTCCGGCGAGCTGGGCGTGAGCGGCGACGAGACCTGCACTCGCACCTGGTACGCCCGCAACGACGACGTCGGGATCACCGGTCTGACCTCGCGCGCCCGTACCGTCGGCCGGGTCTGCTCGATCGCGGACACGAGCCTGAGCCTCCCGACGACCACGGCCACTCGCGGCGACGTTCTATCGGACACCGCAACTGTCTACGACACGTCCGGCGCGACCAGTTGGCTGGCCACCCAGAAGCCCACCAAGGGCGAGGCGACCTGGACCGGACGTGCCACCGGCTACACCGCCACCGCCGACTCGAACGGCGAGCGCACGCCCACGGGCTGGCAGACCGTCGCAACGAGTACGTATGACGGCCTCGGCCGCCCGCTGAGCGTCACCGACGTGGCGAGCCACACCACCTCGACCGCCTACACCCCGGCCGACGAAGGCCCGCTGACCAAGACGATCACCACCGACCCCAAGGGCAACCGCTCTGCCGCGTACTACGACCCGCGCCGCGGTCAGACGCTGCGCAGCTACGACATCAACCTGAAGAAGACCGAGCAGAACTACGACGCGCTCGGTCGCCTGACTGATGTGTGGCTGCCCAACCGAATCCGCGGCAGCCAGGCCCCCAACACCACGTACGCGTACCACCTCGACTCCTCCAAGCCCTCCTGGGTGTCCAGCTCGACGCTGAAGAAAGACGGCGACACCTACAACACGAGCTACACCCTCTACGACTCCCTCCTGCGTCCTCTGCAGACCCAGTCGCCGACCCCGCAGGGCGGCCGACTGCTGACCGACACCCGCTACGACACCCGCGGACTGGCCTACGAGTCGTACGCCGACATCTTCGACACCACCAGCACCCCCAACGGCAGCTACACCCGCGCCGAATACGGCGAGGCTCCCACCCAGACCGAGACGGACTTCGACGGAGCCGGCCGGCCCACCACCAACACCCTGAACGTCTACGGGGTCAAGAAGTGGTCCACGACCATCAGCTACACCGGTGACTCCACAGCCACCACAGCCCTCCAGGGTGGCTCCGCGCAGCGCACCATCACCGACATACGGGGACGGACGACGGAGTCCCGTGAGTACGCGGCAGAGAGCCCGGCCGATGCCGAGTTCGGCACCAGCCCCGGCGCCTCCTACACATCCACGAAGTTCACCTACGCCCAGGACGACCAACAGAAGTCGGTCGCTGGTCCGGATGACGCCAAGTGGACGTACACCTACGACCTGTTCGGCCGCCAGACCAGCACCACCGACCCGGACAAGGGCACGACGACCACCGCGTACAACACCCTCGACCAGGTCATCAAGTCCACCGACTCGCGCGGCAAGTCACTCCTGACGGCGTATGACGAGCTGGGCCGAGGCACAGGCACCTGGAGTGGATCCAAGACCGACGCCAACCAACTCACCGCTGCCAACTACGACACGCTGCTCAAGGGCCTGCCCACATCCTCCACCCGGTACGTGGGTGGCAAGACGGGTCAGGCGTACACGCAGACCGTCACGGCATACGACAGCCTCGACCGGGCCACCGGCACCCAGCTCGAACTGCCCGCCGACGACCCGCTCGTGAAGGCGGGCGCCCCGTCCACGTTGGCGTACGAGAGCTACTACAACGTCGACGGGAGCCTGCAGTACAGCAAGGAACCGGCGATGGGCGGCCTGCCTTCGGAGATCATCAACTTCAAGTACGACGGACTAGGTGACCTCACCGAGATCGGCGGCTCGACCGGCTACCTCGACGACGTCGACTACTCCGCCCTGGGCCAGCCCGAGCAACTGACGCTGGGCACCGGCGGCACAGAGAACAAGTCCCTCTACGTCACCAACACATATGAGGAGGGCACTGGACGCCTCACCCGCAGCCATGTCACGGACCAGACCCACCCGTACATGCTGCAAGACCTCAACTACGCCCACGACCAGGCCGGAAACGTCACCTCGATCAGTGACCCGACCACGCTCGGCGGCACCAGCTCGGCAGATACCCAGTGCTTCGCTTACGACGGCCATCAGCGCCTCACCGAGGCATGGACGCCGTCCTCGCAGAAGTGCTCGGACGCACGCAGCGCTTCCAGCTTGTCGGGCCCGGCCCCGTACTGGACCAGCTACACCTACAACGACGCCGGACAGCGCACCAGCGAGACGGCCCACGCGAGCAGCGGTAACACCAAGACGACCTACTGCTACACCGCTACCGCCCAGCCGCACACCATGACCGGCACCAGCACCAAGGCCGACTGCACCAGCCCGGACCGCGCCTACAGCTACGACACCACAGGCAACACCAAGACGCGCCCCGGCCAAGCGGCGGGTGCCACGCAGAACCTGACCTGGTCCGACGAGGGCAAGCTCAGCAAGCTCACGGAGAACGGCACCTCCACCGACTATCTCTACGGAGCCGACGGCAATCTGCTGATCCGCGCCGCGGCGAAAGGCGAACGGGTCCTGTACGCAGGCGCTACCGAACTCCACCTTCGCGCCGACGGCACCACCTGGGCTCAGCGCTCCTACGCCTCCGGCGGCACGACGGTCGCCATGCGCTCCAACGAGTCCGGCAGCAACAAGCTCACCTACCTGGCCGGCGACCAACATGGGACCTCCAGCCTCGCCATCGCCCCCGACACCACCCAGGCGTTCACCAAGCGCTACACCACCCCGTTCGGCGCCGACCGAGGCACACCCGCCTACGGCCCCTGGCCCAACGACAAGGGATTCCTCGGCAAAACCCGCGACGCCACCACTGGCCTCACCCACATCGGCGCCCGCGAATACGACCCGGGTATCGGCCAGTTCCTCAGCGTCGACCCGATCCTCGACGCGGCCGACGCCCAAAGCCTCAACGGCTACGCGTACGCGGGTAATAACCCGGCGACCGAATCCGACCCCACCGGGCTGATCGGGATGAGACCGGACGGCACGCAGTGCGACGGCAATAAGTGCAAGATCACCCCTGGTGATGGCGGAGGTGGAACTTCTGGCCCTGCCAGCGGAGGCGACAGCGGAACGGCGAAAACCGGCAGCGGGACATCCAAGAACGGCCAGCCCGTGGTCGACAAGATAGAGATCCCCACCAGGAAACAACTCGTAGGCATGGGTCTTGCGGGCGGTTACGCCAATACCACCTACAGTCAGATGCTTTCAAAGTGGGCTGAGAGGAAGTGCTACCAGCACGGCTCCAACCTCAATGCATTCTGTGACACGGCGGGACGAGCTGGACTGCTGCGAGGGAATGAGAATGACCCTTGGGGTATCAAAGCCACCTACCACTGCCTCACCGGACGTGGCGACTGCGGCGAGGCGTTGGTCGAGGACATCATCACTGTGGGGACCCTCGCCTGGGGCTCCATCGGCGAGGGGCTCTTGGCGCGAGGCGCTTCAAAGGCGGTCGCGGGCGAGGCTGGGGAAAGCGCCGTGGCACGGCTGCTCAAAGCGGGCTGCAGCTTCTCGCCCGCCACGCCCGTCCTGCTGAAGAACGGGAAGAGCAAACCGATCGCCAAGGTGAAACCCGGCGACAATGTGGCGGCGGGCGACCCTGACACCGGCAAACGCAAGGGCTCAAGGACGGTTACGGCCCGCCTTGTCCACCACGACGACGACCTCGTCGACGTGACCATCCGCATCGATGACGGCCACACCGCAACGCTCCACTCCACGTCCCGTCACCCCTTCTGGGATGACACCACCCACTCCTGGGAGCCGGCTGCCGGGCTCCGCCCCGGCCACGTCCTCAACACTGCTACCGACAAGCACGTGCAGATCGTCGATGTCAACTCCCGCCCCGGCGAAGCCGACATGTACAACCTGACCGTCGTCGATCTACACACGTACTATGTGCTGGCGGGCGAGACTGCGGTCCTGGTTCACAACTCCGGTGGTTGTATTCCGTGGTCAAGTGGAAGCGTTTCTAGAGCGTCTAAATCCTTGGCTGATGGCGCGACGAGCGTCACGGTGAAGAGTCGTTCAGAAGCAGAAGAGCTTTTCCTTCGGACGTATCAAGGAGACGGCTACAGAAACGCGTCTGGAATGGATGGCGTTGGAACGAAACAATACTACGGAACTAAGCGCGGAACGTATCACTGGGATGACCAACTCGGGGAGGACGGTCGAGTCCTTGGACATGGCGCCGGAAACCGCGATGGGGATCTTCCGCACCTTCAAGTCCACACCTTTGACGGTCCGATCGTTCGAATCTTCTGGGAGCCCTAAAATGCAGATTCAGGCGGTGAACAGGCTTCTCATGTCAAAATCAGAGGTCGCTGCCCGCAGGACGTCTAGTTCCGCAGAGAGCGAGTCTTGGATCTGGGTTATCCCACTCCGATCCGGGGAATTCAGAGTTCGGGCATTTGAAGTTCTTCGCGATCTATTGACCGACGACAACGACATCTATGATGGGAATATGTCCATCGTTCATGACGAGATCGTCTCGTCGATTGACGATGTTGACGAGTCGGTCATCCGGGCGGGTGTTGATCCCGAAGAGCTGGATGTGCCGTGGAAATGTGAATTTCCGCTTTAGCTGACTCGTGAGATTCTGCAGCCCCGTGGAGCGGACCTGATGAGAGGATTTCATCAGGGCCGCTCCACGGGGCTGCTGTGGTGCTTGACGTCAACGCTGACGGCAACGCCAGCGAGCTCCTGGAGGGGATTAATAACCCTGGAGAGGGAGACGGAATCCTCGTTTCGCGCGACGGAAGAATCCTTGGAGGGCAAAGGAGGATCGCGGACGGGCGTATCGACCCGGATGCGGAAATACGCATCGATGTATACGATTCGGAGTGATTTCTAATGCCTCTGATTCATTCGACCGACCCTGACTTTCGCGTATGTCAGATCGACTTCGAAACGCTGTTGGCGATTCAGATGGAAGCGGAGGAGCGATCCTTGGCGGCCCGGTGGTCCTCAGTGGACGCTCTCCGCAGTCAGGTCAGGGACGGCGCTGTCGTCCTCCAGTCGTTGATGCGAGAGGAGCGAGGGGGCGCCGTACGGGCATACAGGTGCCTCGTGTTGTTCTCGTCTGCAGAGGGCGAGGAATCCGGTGGAATCGCTACGGTCGACCTGGATCCGGAAAGGTTCGAATCATTGGAGCGACTTGATCGCGACTCGGATGTCCGGAAGGCGCTTGTCCGAATGTTCTCCATTGCGGCAAGTGGTATTTCGATGGTCTCGAAGAAGTGACAGGCCCTGTGGATTTCCATGCTTGAGTGTCTTCAGTACGATGCTGGGCTACCCAATTCATGAGCGTTCAGGGAATTGTGATTCCAACCTGAGTCTCATTTCTGAAGGCTCTCTGAATTGAAGCGTTCGAAGCGTGGAGATTCTCCTCTGTCGCCCGAACGCCTCTGGGGCCCGCTGATCTTCAGCGGGCCCCAGAGGCGTCTTGACGGCAACGGTGACGGCAACGTCAGTGGAACGGCTACGGCGGGTGGGTCGTCGGGGGTGTCGGTCGGGTTGAGGGGCGTTGCCGAGGGTGTCGATGGCCTGGCCTTGGAGGCGGAGGCCTACGTAGACGCCGGCGGTAACGCCGATGTGGGCGTGGCGGCGGAGTTCCTTGATGAGCGTCAGCGGCCACGAGCGCGTTGATTCCCGGGCCGAGTGGCGTCGTGGGAGAGAGTGACGGGGCCGGAGCAAGTTAAGGGGTTCGGCCCTGGTCAGGGCGTGGTGCGGAGGGGCCCCGAGCGTATGGCGTTCAGGAGATGGGTGAGGGGGATGGGGGTAGTGGTGAGTTGTATGGCGGGGGCGTCGCTTTCGCGGAGGTGGAGGGTGGTGGGGGCTGCCGCCAGTTCGACGCAGGTGTTGCCGTCACCGCCGTCGGAGAAGGTGGACTTCTGCCAGTACAAGGCCTGGGTCATGGTGTGACTCACAGTTCCTTCGACAAGTGGTGGATGAACTCCCGTGACGCCGTGGGGTCCAGCGATGCCTTCTCCACCTTACGGAAAAGTGTTCGGAGCCGTTTCAGCTGAGGTTCCGCATCGATGAGTGCAGTGCCCGTCGGGGCATCGCGAAGCCCGGTGTCCAGGTGTGGCACCGGGCCACCCGTGTACATCATCGAGGCTCCGGCGCCGGCGAAGTCGTCCTGGTCGGTGGGGATGACATGCACAATGGCGTGCCTCTGCTCGATCTGGTCCAGGATTTGCTGGAGTTGGGCGCGTGCGACGCGACGGTCGGATACGCGAACGCGCAGGGCGAACTCGTGGATGACCGTCTCGTACGGAGTGGGAGCGTCACCTTCGATGACGGCTCGTCGTCTCATCCGGTGTTCCACCCGAGGATCCAGTTCGCTCGCGGGCAGCCCGGGGACCATGTACGAGTAGACCGCGCGGGCGTAGTCGGCGGTCTGCAGGAGTCCCGGGACATGGGTGATCACCACCTCGCGCAGGAACGTCGCGCGGTGCTCCAACTCGGCGACGTCCAGGAACACGGGCGGAAGGACTCCTCGGTACTCCTCCCACCAGCCCCGAGTGCGGTCGGCTGCCATGGTCGCCAGGGCCTCGACCAATGCGTCGTCGGTGCAGTCGTAGTGGGCAGCGAGGCGGCGCACGCGTTCAGCGCTCACACCTGCGACCCCGGACTCGATCTGGCTGATCTGGACTGAGTCAGCCCCGAGTAGTGCTGCGGCTTCCCGGGCCTTCATGCCCGTCGCCTCGCGCAGTTTGCGCAGTTCGGCGCCCAGTCGCACTCGGCGAGCCGTGAGATGTCTCTTCGGCGGCATGAGCACCCCCCTCGTATCAACTTCGCCGCGTGCGTGCCTCGTTCGGGGTCAGAATACGACAGCGGGTTGCGCGTTCCTAAAGTTAGGAAATACGGTCAGTGATGCGACGCGCACGCTGCGAAACTGCCGGGATCCCGGAAGTGCACCACTCCGTCATGCCGTGACGGCTGTGGCTCCGCCACCGCCCGCAATCGCCGCGACCTGCCAACTCCCGCCCCCAGAACGGAGTTCACGCATGCCCGAAAGTGAAGACCAAGCTGAAATCGAGGGCGCAATCGAAGCCCGAGAGCCCTGGGAGTACATGCTCTACATTCCGCAGGACCCCCGCGCCGTAACCGTCTGTCGCCGCACCCTCCGCCTGATCCTGACCATGCACGGTCTGATCCGGCTCACGGATGTCGCCGAGTTGCTCGCGACGGAGCTGGTCTCCAACGCCGTACGGCATACCAGGGGTCCCGCCGCCCTCCGGGTCCGCTGGTCGGCCGGTGTCCTCCGTATCGGTGCGTGGGACGCGGACCCCGAACCTCCGGAGCCGCCCTGCCCGTTGGATCGGCTGTCGGGCCTGGCCGAGGAGGGGCGAGGACTGGCCCTGGTCCGGGCCTGCGCTGACCTGTGGGGCTGGCAGCCGCTGTCGAGGAATGGCAGCAGGGGCAAGTACGTGTGGTGTGACCTTGGTGCCGCGTAACCGCCAAAGCTGGGAGTCCGCTGTGGAATCGGTTCGAAATCCGGCTCGGTAAGTTCTTTCTCATCTCAACCAAAGCCTCTTCCCCCAGGTGAAACACCTGTGATTAGGTGATCCGCGCCACTGGGGAGTGGCATGAGGTGTGCCACAGGGGGAGTGGCTTGGGGGCCACGGGAACGTGGCATGGGAGGGGCAACCGATGCGTTCGGTTCGCGTGCGGGTTCTGGCGATGCTGCTTGTGCTGGCGGGCATCGGGGTGGGCGGCTGGCAGCTGCTGCCCGATCAGGAGGACTCCGACAGGACCATGGTGGTGGGCACGACCGACGCGGTGACGTCGCTCGATCCGGCCGGTGCGTACGACGCGGGGTCCTGGGCCCTGTTCAGCAACGTCTTCCAGACCCTGCTGACGTTCGAGTCGGGCGGTGCCACACCGGTGCCGGATGCCGCGAAGAGCTGCGCGTTCGTGAACGGCGGGCTCAAGACCTACCGCTGCACCCTGCGGGACGACCTGAACTTCCCGAGCGGGCGCAAGATGACCGCAGAGGACGTCAAGTACTCCTTCGACCGGGTCAAGGCCATCAAGGACGACCAGGGCCCCGAGTCCCTGCTCGACACCCTCGGCTCGGTCGACGCCGACGGGCTGACCGTCACCTTCCACCTGTCCTCGCCCGACGCCACCTTCCCGTTCAAGGTGGCCACCGGCGCCGGCTCGATCGTCGACCACACGCGCTACGCGAAGGACGCCCTGCGCTCCGGCTCCGACGCCGACGGCAGCGGACCGTACCTGCTCAAGTCGTATACGAAGGACAAGCAGGCCGACCTCTCGCCGAACCCGGACTACCGCGGCGCCATCAAGCAGACCGGTACGCCGATCGAGATGCGCTACTACACCAGCGCCGAGGCGCTCGCCGCGGGCTGGAAGGCGAAGGAGGTGGACGTCGCCACCCGACAGCTGCCCCCGGCACTGCTCTCCGGCCTCTCGCCGAGCGACACCTCGCAGCGCGTCACCGTCTCCGACAGCGCCGAGACCCGCAACCTCTTCCTCAACGTCCGCCCGAACTCCGCCCTCCACGACCGCCGCGTACGGCAGGCCCTCGCTCTGCTGGTCAACCGCGAGCAGCTGGTCGACGAGACGTACAAGGGGACCGACGACCCGCTCTACGGGCTGATCCCGGCGGGGATCACCGGGCACACGACCGCGTTCTTCGACGCCTATCCCAAGCCCGATGCCAAGAAGGCCCGCGAACTGCTGACCGAGGCCGGTGTGACGCTGCCGGTGCACTTCACGTACGGGTACGGCGCCGGGCGCGGGTCCGGTGCCGCCGAGGCCGCCGAGCTGAAGCGGCAGGTGGAGGCCTCCGGGCTGTTCAAGGTGACGACCAAGGGCCTTGAGTGGACCAAGTTCCAGGAGCAGTACGCGAAGGGCAGGTTCGACGCGTACGCCGCCGGGTGGGTCGCCGACTTCCCCGACCCGGACACCTTCAGCGCCGCGCTCGTCGGCACCGGCGGCTCCATGAAGAACGGGTACAGCAGCAAGGACGTCGACCGGCTGATCCTGGACAGTCAGCAGTACAGCGACCGCAGCCGCACCACGGCCGACTTCCGGCAGATGCAGGACATCGTGGCCAGGGACGTTCCGCTGATTCCCTTGTGGCAGGGCAAGGAGTATGTACTCAGCAGTGAGGACGTCGGCGGTGGCCAGTACCTGTCGGACGGCACCGGTGTCTTCCGTCTCTGGCGGCTGGGCTGGATATGACAGTTGACGTGATTTCGCGGGGCCGTTCCGCACCGCGGTGACATTGCGCCCTCACCCAACGCAGCTGAATGTGTAAGAGGCGTGCGCGGGGTGAGGAGCAGACGTGTTGAGACGCAACTCCTTCCGGCTGCCACGGCATCCGGCGTCCGTCGGCCTCGCCAGACGCCGGGTCCGGGACCATCTGGCCGACTGGGGGCACAGCAACGACGACCCCACCCTGGAGGACGTCGTCCTGCTCGTCTCCGAGCTGGCGACCAACGTCGTACGCCATGGCCCGCTCCTTGAACGGGAGTTCGAGGTCGCGGTGACCGCCCTCGCCGACGGCTCCTGCTTCATCGAGGTGTCCGACGAGAGCCTCGCCGAGCCCCGGCTGCGCGTGACCACCGAGTGGGAGGAGAGCGGCCGCGGCCTCCACCTGGTGGAGGGGATCGCGGCCGCGTGGGGGGTGTGGGGCCGGGGGCGGTACGGCAAGACGGTGTGGGCGCTCGTGCCTGCCACTGCCGTCTAGCCGTACCGGTGCCGGTGTGTCTGCGCCCGGTTCTTACGGTGCCGTCGGCTGCGAGCCGTACGCCGTCAGGAAGCGGTCGCGGAACGAGCTCATCTTCCAGACCGGGGCGTCGTGCGCCGGCTGCAGACCGTCCGTCCAGTGCCAGTCGGCGATCTTGTCGAGCACCTTCGGGTCGTGCGCCACGATCGCGACCGGCACATCACGGCTGGCGTGGTTGCCGCTGACCTTGGCGATCGGCTGGTGGTCACCGAGGAAGACGAGGACCGTGTTCTTGTTGCCGTACTTGATCACGTAGTCGATGAGGCTCGTCACCGAGTACTGGATGGACTTGCCGTACTCGGCACGCACCTGGTCGGTCTGCTTCCACACGTCCGTCGGCCGCTTGGCCGCCTTCTCGATGCCGTCGTAGACCGAGCCGTCCCCGACCTGGGAGTCCGGGATCGTCTTCGGGATGGGCGCCCAGGGGTTGTGGCTGGAGGTCAGGATCAGGAACGACATCAGCGGCTTGGCGTGCTTCTTGCCGTGCTCCAGCCGCTCGAACGCCTTCAGGGTGTACTGATCGGGCATCGTCGACCAGCTGAACTTCGGGCCCTTGTAGCCGAGCTTGTGGGAGTCGTAGATGCGGTCGAGGCCGTAGTACTTGCCCTCCGGCCAGCCCTTCTGGACGCCCGGCATGACGCCGACCGTCTCCCAGGCGCCGGTGCGCCGGAACGCGTCGGTCAGCGGCATGTGGTCGCTCGCCATCACCGTGCGGTACCGCTGCTGGTTGGAGATCCACAGGCCCGACATGAAGGTGGAGTGGCCGAGCCAGCTGCCCGCGCCGTACGTCGCCGAGGTGAGCCAGCCGCTCTCGGAGCCCCAGCCCGCCTTCTTCAGCTTCGCGGTCGCCGAGGTGAGCGTCGCGTCGACGCCCGGCGCCATGATCGGGTCCTCGATCGCG
The DNA here is from genome assembly GCF_052543295.1 of Streptomyces sp. SAS_270. Lineage (NCBI taxonomy): Bacteria > Bacillati > Actinomycetota > Actinomycetes > Kitasatosporales > Streptomycetaceae > Streptomyces > Streptomyces sp. SAS_270. Next base: position 78,060 of record NZ_JBMNDS010000025.1, on the reverse strand, counting down.
CTGCGGCCGTAGCTCTCGATGAAGGTGAACATCATGTCCTTGCCGCGCAGCCCTGTGAGCAGCTGGTCGCCCGGCAGAGCGGCGAACTTGTCCTTCTTGGTCTCCTTCGCGAACACCGCCTCGTCCTTCAGCGTCTGGTCCACCCGCTCCACGCGGTCCTTGGCCTCCGACACCGTGCTCTTCGACGCGACGGGCTCGCCCGCGACCTGCAGACCCAGGGCCGTGCAGGTGATCCACGCCGTTCCCAGGACCAGCGTGGTGCGGGTCGACACCGCGGTGTTGCGCGCCATCAGGTTGCTCAGCCGGATCACTGCCAGCGTCATCAGGACGAGCACCAGGACTACGGCCACCACCGCCGCGATCGCCGTGAGGATCGCGCCCGTCCTGCCGACCGAGTCCTGCAGGAACGACTCGGCGTCGGCGAACAGCGGCCAGTCCAGGACGATGTTGAAGCCCCGGCCGAGGTACTGCTTGAAGCCCATGTCCAGCATGTTGAGGATGGCCAGCGCGCCGATCGTCAGTCCGCCGAGCGCGGCGGCCACCAGGCGTGGCCACTTCGGCAGCACGAGCAGTACGGCCGCGCCGAGGACTGCCTCCAGCGGGATGTGCGCGAACGCGCGGGGCGTGAGGAGATCGAGGTTGGTCGGCACGAGGAGGCCCGCGAGGACGAACGCCGCGGCCAGCACCGTGGTCGTCCACGCCACGATCCGGGCGGCCAGCGGGTAGCGGGTACGCCAGCCACGCCAGCCGGGGCGGGAGGGGCCGGGGACCTCGTCGGTCGCGGGCTTGTCGGCCGTGCCGTCGCCGCCGTCGCCGTCGTCGCCACCGGGGTCGCCCGGGCCGGCGGTGGCTTCTTCGGCGTCGGCCTTGTCGGCGGCCACGGACTCCTCGGCGGCCTTCTCGGCGTCCTTTTCGTCGGCCGTCTCGGTGGCTGTGGCGGTATCGGTATCGGCGGCGGTTTCGGTGGGAGCCTCGGTGGTGGCCTCGGCCTTATCCGTGTCCGCTGCCGTAGCCGTGCCGACAGCGTCGGTCGTATCCGAATCTGTGTTCGGATCCGTATCCGTGCTGATGGCCGCCGTTTTCTCGCCCTCGGCGGTGGTGTCCGCCGCCGGGGCTTCGGAGGTTGCCGGGTCCGTGTCCGGCTGGTGCTCAGAGCGCGTGGAGAACGACAACCCCAGGGTCCTTCCGTGCGAAACGCGGTGGTGGCACGGCGGACCGGGCGCGGAAGGTCTCAGCCGCCGTACTCAGTCGCCGTTCTCCTTATCTGTACGGCACATCGGCGCCGTCCGTTCAGTCAGCTCACCGCATGGGTCGCGGCCGGCAGTGTGACCGTCACCGCGAGCCCCGCGCCGGGCGCCGTCACCACCGCGACCTCGCCCCCGTGCGCCGCCACCACGCCCTGCACGATGGCCATGCCGAGACCGCTGCCGGCGCCGCCGCCCGCCCGGAAGAACCGGTCGAAAATGCGCGCCGCGTCCTCCTCGGCGAGCCCCGGCCCCTCGTCCGCGACACTCAGGCGTACGACACCGTCCACGCGCTCCAGACCGAAGGTGACCGGGACCTCGGCGGGCGTGTGCGTGCGCACGTTGCCCACGAGGTTGCCGAGGACCTGGCGCAGTCCCGACTCGTCGGCGTGCACCAGCAGGGTGCCGTCGGCGCCGACGCTCACCGGGCGGCCGGGCTGCTGGGCCCGCAGGTCCTCGGCGGCGTCGCGGACCAGGCGGCTCAGGTCGACGTTGCGGAAGCGCAGTTCCGGCTGTTGGTCCAGGCGGGCCAGGGTGAGGAGTTCGTCGACGAGCCGCCCCATGCGGTCGACCTCGCCGTTCATCCGGTCCCAGGCCCGCTTGCGCTCGGCCGGGTCGCGCAGCATCCCCTTGTCGTACAACTGGAGGTAGCCGCGGATCGCGGAGAGCGGGGTGCGCAGTTCGTGCGAGGCGTCCCCGACGAAACGGCGCAGCTGGGCCGCGCTGCGTTCGCGCGTGCGGTATGCCGACTCGACCTGGTGGAGCATCGAGTTGAGGGCGAGGCGCAGCTGCTCGACCTCCTGGGTCGGGTGGTGGCTGGAGGGCACCCGGCGCGTCAGGTCGCCCTCGGCGATCGCCGACGACGTCTCCACCATGTCCTCCAGCGGCCGCATCCGGCGCCGTACGCTGAACAGCGTCACACAGGCGAGCAGCGACAGCAGCATGGTGCCGACGGCGAGGTCGAGCCTGAGCGCCTTGGCTATGCCCTTGTGCAGCCCGTCGGTGGAGGTGGCGAACAGGACGTACATGCCGTCGGCGAGCCGGGTCGCGGTCACCCGGTAGGCGGCGTCGTGCACGATGACGTCGTGCGGTTCGCTGTCGTGGGCGAGGGCGCGGGGGTCGTCGACCGCGTCGGCGAGCGCGAGTTGGGTGCCGGTCGGCGCGAAGCCGGCGACGGTGACGGCCTTCCCGCGGGTGTCGACGCCCACGAAGATCGAGTCCGGTTTGGGCCGCTCGTCCGTCGGCGACACGAGCCGGTCGCGGACGAACGCCAGCGCGCTCAGCGAGTCGATGTCCCGCATGGTGAGCCCGGAGCTCCCCAGTGAGTCCCGGGTCTTTGTCAGCTGGGCGTCGACCTGGTCGAGCAGGTAGTGCCGCATGCCCATCAGGCTGACGCCGGTCGCGACGATGATGCCGAGGGCGAGCAGCGCCACGTTCGCGAGGGTCAGTCCGCCGCGCAGGGAGTGGATCCCGTGGCGGTGGCGGTGCCGGATGTTCACGCGAGCCCGTATCCGACGCCCCGCCGGGTCTGGATCACCGGCGGCCCCAGGGTGTCGAGCTTGCGCCGCAGATAGCTGATGTACGTCTCCACGACCGTGGACTCAGCCGAGTGCTCGTACTGCCATACATGGCGCAGCAGTTGCTCCTTGGGCACGATCCGCCCGCCGTTGCGGACGAGGAAGCGCAGCAGGGCGTACTCGGTGGGGGTGAGCTCCACCGTGCGGTCGCCGCGGTGCGCGCAGTACGTCGTCTCGTCCAGTTCCAGGTCGCCGTAGCGCAGGGGCGGGCGCTGCGGGAGGACGTCGGCGGGGCGGGTGCGGCGCAGTACGGCGGAGATGCGGGCGATCACCTCGTCGATGTTGAACGGCTTGGTGATGTAGTCGTCGCCGAAGCCGAGGGCGCCGACTATCTCGGCGGGCGCGTCGCGGGCGGTGAGGAAGACGATCGCCAGGTCGGGCTGTCGCAGCCGTAGTTCGGTGCCCAGCGCCCGGCCGTCGCCGTCCGGCAGCATCACGTCGAGAAGCGCCGCGTCGGGGCGGGTGCGCTCGGCGAGGGTGAGCGCCTCGCGGACGGTGCCCGCGATCATCACCTCGAAGCGGTGGTAGCGCAGGGCGATGGCGAGGACGTCGGCGATGCTCGGCTCGTCCTCGACGACCAGCACGGTTCCTGGAGCCGTCATGCCCCCAGTATCGGCAGGCGCGCTGATCCGTGGGGCCGTTCGCGCCTTGGAGTTCCTTGAGAGTCATGGGCGAGCCGTGTTGTCGCGTGCGCGTCGGCGCCAATGCTGGTGCCCAGGACCTGGGGGACCGACCGAGCGACAATCGAAGGAGCGTTGAGCGTGGCGACATTGGCGCGGTGGTGCTATCGGCACCGGCTGGTGGTCCTGTTGCTGTGGGTGGGGGCACTGTTGGGACTGGGATTCGCGGCATCGACCGCGGGCACGTCCTACGCGAACGTCTTCTCCCTGCCGAACACGGACTCCAAGAGTGCGTTCGACCTGATGCAGAAGGCGTTCCCGGAGAGCTCCGGCGACACCGACACGGTGGTGTGGAAGGTCGACGGGGGAACGGTTCGCGACCAGGCGGTACGGTCCCGGATCGAGCCCGCGCTCGACGGGATAGGCAAGATGAAGGGCGTCGGGGGAGTCACCAGCCCGTACGGGGGTGACCGGGGCGCGGCGCAGATCAGCGGGAACGGGCGGATCGCGTACGCCGAGATCACCTTCACCGAGCAGGCCAACGGCGTACCGAAGGAACTGATCCAGGACGTCGTCGACACCGCTCAGAAGGCCGGGAACGGCTCACTGCAGGTCGAGTTGGGCGGTCAGGCGGTCCAGCGGGTCGAGGAACCGCCCACCGGGATCGCCGAGGTGGTCGGTCTCGCGGCGGCGGCCGTCGTGCTGTTCCTCGCCTTCGGCTCGCTCTTCGCGATGCTGCTGCCGATCGGCATCGCCATCTTCGGCGTCGGCACCGGACTGTTCTCCACACAGCTGCTCAGCCATGTGACGGACGTGCCCGAAGTGGCCCCGCTGCTCGCTTCGTTGATCGGACTCGGCGTAGGCATCGACTACGCGCTGTTCATCGTCACCCGGCACCGCAAGGGCATCCTGCGGGGCATGGAGCCGGAGGATTCGGCGGCCACCGCCCTCAACACCTCGGGCCGGGCCGTGCTGTTCGCGGGCGGCACCGTGTGCATCGCCCTCGCCGGGATGCTGGTGACGAACCTGCGCTTCCTGGACGGCGTGGTCATCGGCACCTCGCTCACCGTCGTCCTCAGCGTGATCGCTTCGGTCACCCTGCTGCCGGCGCTGCTCGGCTTCCTCGGCCCCCGGGTGCTCAGCCGCAAGCAGCGACGCAAGCTGGCCGCCGACGGGCCCGAGCCGGAGCGCACGAGCGGTCTCGCCGCCCGCTGGTCGGGAACGGTGCAGAAGCGCCCGATCCGGATCGCCGCCCTCGCCCTCGTGGTCATGGCCGTCCTCGCCCTGCCCGTACTGTCGCTGCGACTGGGCGCCAGCGACCAGGGCAACAACGACGCGTCGTCGACGACCCGCAAGGCGTACGACCTGCTCGCCGAGGGCTTCGGCCCCGGCTTCAACGGACCGCTTCAGGTCGTCACGGAGGGCGGTGACACGACCGCTCTGGTGAAGGGCATCCAGGCGGCCGACGGGGTCGCCCGGGTCGCCGCGCTGCCGCCCGCGCACGGCGTGTCGGTGATCCAGGTCGTCCCGACCACCTCACCGCAGTCCGAGAAGACCGACCAGCTCATCGACACCCTGCGCGACGAGGTGATCCCGGCCGCGGGGGCCGAGGCGCATGTCGGCGGTGTGACCGCGATCTTCAAGGACTTCGCGTCCGTGACCGGGGACCGGCTGCCGTACTTCATCGCGACCATCATCGGCCTCGGCTTCCTGCTCCTGATGGTCGCCTTCCGCTCCGTCGTGGTGCCCCTGACGGCCGCCCTGATGAACCTGATCGCGGCCGCCGCGTCCTTCGGCGTACTCGTCGCGGTCTTCCAGTGGGGCTGGGGCCTGGACCTGCTCGGCCTCGGCAAGGAGGGCCCGATCCAGGCCTTCCTGCCGGTCATCATGCTCTCGCTGCTCTTCGGCCTCTCCATGGACTACCAGGTGTTCCTGGTCAGCCGCATGCACGAGGAGTGGGTCCACACGAAGGACAACGCGCGTGCGGTAAGGGTGGGCCTCGCCGAGACCAGTCGCGTCATCAACTCCGCCGCCCTGATCATGGTCTGCGTCTTCCTCGCCTTCGTGCTCAGCGGCGACTCGGGCGCGGCGATGGCGGGCGTCGGCCTCGCGGCGGCCGTGGCGCTGGACGCGTTCATCCTGCGTACGGCGCTGGTGCCGGCCGCGATGCACCTGCTGGGGAACTCCAACTGGTGGCTGCCGGTCTGGCTGGACAAGCGGCTGCCGCACCTCGCGGTGGAGCCGAAGGAGGACACCGTCGCGGAGCCGGCTCCGGCCGACGGCGACGGCGGCCCGACCGTGGTGCACGGCTTCGTCCGCGACGCCGACGGCACCCCCGTCGAGGACGCCGCGGTCACCCTCCTGTCGAAGGGCGGCCGTCAGCTGGACCGGGTCGCGTCCCTCGCCGACGGCTCGTACATCCTCTCGGTCCCGGCCCCGGGGACGTACCTCCTGTCGGTGTCGGCGGCCTCGTACGGCTCCCGCGCCCGCCAGGTGACCGTGGGCGGCCAGCCCCTGGTGCACGACGTGGAGCTGGCGGAGGGGGAGGTCGACGCGGTGAACTGACCGCGTACGGGATCTACTGACGGGACCTGCTGACGGAACCTGCTGGCAGGACCTGCTGGCAGGACCTACTGAGGGGTGCCCGCGCCGAACGGGCGCCCCTTCTTCCCTTCGGGCTTCTTCTTGGCGTCGGGGTGCTGCTTCGCGTCGGGCTTCTTCCTGGCCGGGTCCGGCAGGGCGTTCGTCATGCCGGGCAGGAAGTCCGTGAACAGGTCGTGGACTTCGAGGACGAGCGGGCGCAGGACCCGGAAGCGGGCCAGGCCGACGCCCCGCGTGGTCAGGCGCGCACCGCGTTCGGCGAGCCGGTAGCTGCGCTCGCGGCCCTCCGTACGGTCGAAGACCCAGTACAGGACGAGGCCCATCTGGGAGAGCCACATCAACTCCGGGAGAATGTCCCGCAGTTCGGGCGGAACCTTCGCCTTGGACCCGGCCAGCACCTCCCGGTGGACGCTGATGGCCTCCTCGCGCGCGTGCTCCGACTCGGCGGAGAAGGGGCTGAGCGGGCTGTCCGGGTCGGCGGCGTTCTTGAAGAACTGCACCGCGAACTCGTGGTACGGCGTGGCGATGTCCAGCCAGGTCTTCAGAACCCCGGAGATCCGCGCCTCCAGATCCGTCTCGCGTTCCAGGACCTCGCGCACGGCCACCCGGTGCTCGGCGGCCAGCCGGTCGTAGAAGCCCTGGATCAGGTGCTCCTTGCCGGCGAAGTAGTAGTACGCGTTGCCCACGGAGACACCGGCCTCCTGGGCGATGGCCCGCATCGTCGTCTTGTCGTACCCCCGTTCCTGGAACAGTCGCATCGCCGTCTCCAGGATCAGCGCGCGGGTCTGCTCGGACTTGCTGGGCGCACCGCCGTCGCCTTCGCCGGCGGGGCTGAGGCTCGTGGCGGGCTCTGGGCTGTCGTTCTTCGCGGGCACGCAAGGAGCCTAACGAGTGCCGCAGGTGCCGTCGGCACACCCCGGAGCCGCGAACGTCCACCCGCGGCCCGGGTCGTACGTCCACCCGTCGCCCCACTGGTACCCGGCGCCGCCCGGCTGCCCCTGCCACGGCGTCCCGCCCTGCTTGCCCTGCCACTGCGCCCCGCGCCACTTGGCGGCCGCCAGTGCGGCGCCCTTGGCGAGCCTGGCGCCCGCCGGGGTGCTCAGCCGGTGGGCGAGCGGCCGGTGCTCGCGCAGCGCCCACAGGGTGACGACCCAGGCGGCGGAGCCCCGGTAGACCTGGCCGGCGTCCCCGACGACGGTGATGTCCTCCAGCATGGCGCGGTGGTCGAGCGAGGGGAAACGCCGCCGCGCCTCCTCGGAGCCGGCCGCGACCAGCTCCAGCGGTACGAGTTGGCGCTGCCTGCCGAGCCAGTCGCGGACGTGGGCGCAGAGCGAGCACTGCGGGTCGTAGAGGACGGTGAGCCCGCGGACCGGGACGCGCGCGGCGTCCCGGTCGGCGGTGCGTCCGGTGGCCCGGGCGGTGGTCCCCATCGCCCCGGTGGCCCCGGCTGCGGGCCCCGTGGGCCTGGTGGCGGCCATCGGGGTCAGGCCCCGGCCGCGGGGGCGATCCAGTCCTGCGGCGCGACGGGCGGCAGCTGCTCCCGCTCCATCATCCCGCGCCGCCGGATCTTGTTGAGCACGTACACGTTCCCCAGGTGCATCACGCCGAGCACCAGCAGCACCACGCCGAGCTTGGTCGACAGGGCCTCGAAGATCTCGCGCGTGCTGCCGATGTTGTCGTCGCCGCTCAGGTACAGCGCGACGAACCCGAGGTTCACGAGATAGAACCCCACCACCAGCAGGTGGTTGACGGCCTCGGCCAGTTTCTCGTTCCCGTGCAGGACGTCGGCGAGGAACACCCGCCCGTTCTGGCTCAGCGTGCGCGCCACCCAGACCGTCAGCCCGACGCTGACCACGAGATACACGACGTACGACACGACCGTGAGATCCATGCCCCCACCCTTCAAAAGGCCCGTGACGGGGCCGTTTCGGTGCCCTTGCGCGCTCTCTTGAACGCGTTCAAAAGCTTCTGGGCAAGACTGTAGACCTGCTTTTGAACACGTTCAAGCCAAGGGAGGGTGGGGCTGGTGTGAGGTGGGCCCTATGAGGCCCGGGCCAGTTCGGGCCGCTTGCTGTAGTCGGTGAAGCCGATGCTGTTCCCCCAGGGGTCGGCGATCTCGACGGTCCACCCGGTGGCGCAGGAGAAGGGCTCGGCGAGGAGGTCCAGGCCGGCCGCGGTGAGCGCCTCGGCCTTCGCCCGCGCGTCCCGCACCTCCAGCCACATCCGCGGCGAGGCCCACACGGGCTGCCGCCTGCTGAGCTCCTCCTCCAGCCGCAGCAGCACCCCCGGCGTCTCCTTGCCTACCTTCAGCAGGACGATCCCGGCCTCGTCGAGCCGGAACGCCACCGGAAACCCGACCCGCTCGTAGAACGCCACCGCCTCCCCGAGATCCCCCACCGGCATCAGCACGTTGTCGAAACCGAGCAGCTCGTACGACTCATCATCTGACATGCCATCAGATTAGGTACGGCACCGCTGTTGCGGGCGGGGGCTGGCTGGTGGGGTCACTCGTTGAGGCGAGGCGGTATCCCGTTCCGGGGAATTCAGCAGCCGCCCACCCGGCGGGTGCTCACGGCGATGTCGTCCAGGCGGACGTCGTACGACGACGGGGCCGGGTCGGCCTGGTAGAGCTGCCAGCCCAGCTTGAGCTTGTCGAAGGTGGGGAAGGTGAAGTCGTCCGAGGTGCCGCCGTGGTGGTGGGTGGAGACAGTCAGGTCGGGCTGCTCGACGCCGTCGAGGTAGACGGTGACCTGGTTGTCCGTGGCGTCCAGGTGGAATTCGACGCACTGCCACTTCGAAGCGATGGCCGGGGCGGAGGTCTTCCAGGCGGTCCAGTCGCCGGTGGGACCCAGGTCGGAGCCGACGCCCCAGAAGTTGGCGTTCTCGGTGGGGGCGTACTGGCCGCCCAGCGGTCGTACCAGCGTGGGCGAGTCGGCGCCGGACGCTTCCGCGACGGTCCAGTGCGCCCAGTCGGGAGCCGTCGGGAACGCGGCCACGCGCAGCCGCAGCCGGGCCCACAGGCTGTTGCCGTGCGGGGCGAGGTCGGACAGCACCAGGAAGGCGCGGCCGTTGCCCTCGGTGCGGATACGGAGTTCGCGGCCGTGCCCCGTGGTGCTCGGCTCGACGGTCAGCGTGCCGTTGGACGCGTCCGTGGTCCAGCCCCTGCCCGCGGTGACCGGGCCGAGGGGCAGCCGGTCGAAGTTCTCCCGCACGCGCGTGCCGTGCGGGGCGGGCGCCGTCGCCGAGGCGGTGGTGGTTGCCGCGAGCAGCAGGGCCGCGGTGGCCGCCAGCGCGGCGGTGACTTTCCTCAGGGGTGCCATACGGGCAGTCTGTGACAGGGGCCCCACCGGTCACAGGGGTCACGCGACATCTGGCCGACGGGGCGGCCTTCTGTGTCCGGCTTCAGGCGGTCACTGGGGTGCGGTCGGTGCGGAGGGCAGCTTGTCCAGCAGGCCCATACGGGAAGTGATCCCCAGCTTGGTGTAGGCGTGGCTGAGGTGGAATTCGACCGTTTTGATGCTGAGGACCAGGCGGCGGGCGATCTGGCGGTTGGTCAGGCCGGAGGTGGCGAGGCGGGCGATGGCCAGTTCCTGGGGGGTGAGGGGGGAGTCGGGGGCGGCGGAGTGGTGGCCGCAGGCGGTCAGTTCGCGATCGCAGTGGGCGGCGCTGGGGGCGGCGCCCAGCGCGGTGAACGTGTCCAGGGCCCGGCTCAGCTGCTCGGCGGCGGCGGTGCGTTTTCCCGTACGGCGCAGGAAGGCGCCGTAGGCGAGGGCGACCCGCGCGCGGTTGAAGGGGTCCGGGACCTGTTCGGCGTGGCCGAGGGCCTTGCGGAAGGACCATTCGGCGGCGGCCGGTGATCTGCGCGCCGCCAGCAGGGTGCCCCGCGCCCGGGCCGCCGCCGCGAGGTGGGAGTGGCGGTCCCGGTGGGCGGCGGGGGCGTCCAGGCCGTCCAGGATCCGCTCGGCCTGGCGGTGTTCGCCGAGGGAGGTCAGCGCGTCGGCGAGCAGGTCGCGCCACGGGGCGACGACCGTCTCCGCCACGGCCTCGCGCCGCAGCAGCGGCGTCAGCGCGGCGGCCACCTCGTCGGGTGCACCGCGCGCCGCCGCCAACTGGGCCTCCGCGCGGGCGACATGGGCGATCCCCGACTCGCTCTGCCCGTACCCACCGCTGCGGCGGGCGGTCGCGAGGTGCGCGGCGGCCCGCTCGGTCCGGCCCCGTACGGCGAGTACGGCCGCGGCGTCCGCGTGGACGACGGGCTCCAGCCAGGCGAGCCCGGCCGCGGTGGCGGTCGATGCCGCCGACTCCAGCTCGTGCAGCGCGCCGTCCCAGTTGCCGAGCCTGAACTCGGTCTCACCGAGGAGTAGTTGGGCCATCGCCCGCAGCGGGACCGGGCCGCGCAGGCACAGGGGTGCCGCCGAGCGGAGGTCGGCGCGGCTGCCCTCCAGGTCGTCGCAGCCGAGCCGCAGCGCGCCCCTGCCGAGGAGCAGGTCCACGTCGTCGGGCTGGACGAGAACCGACTCCGGCAGCCGGGACGCCAGCGCGATGCCCTCCTCGGCCGCGCCCGTCAGACCCAGCGCGGCCAGTTGCGCGTAGCGCAGCATCCCGCAGGTGAACGGCACGGCGGGCAGCCGCTCCGCACGGCGCGCCCAGCGCACCGCGGCGCCCGCCTCGCCCTGGCTGAGGCAGACGTAGGAGAGGCGCTCGGCGATCCGCCGGGCCAGCGCCGGGTCGGCGGAGGCGTCGCACTGCTGCCACGCGTCGTCGAGCAGTACGCGCGCGCCGGGCGTCTCACCGCGTACGAACGCGAGGTGGCCGTGGACATAGCGCAGCGCCGCCCGTGCCATGTCGCCCGGCAGCGAACGCACCAGGTCGGCGGCCTCCGACACCCGACCGTCGCAGAGCAGCGCGTCCGCCGCCTCCACGGTGAGCCGCTCCCGCTCGGGGCGCGTCGTCGCCAGCCGTGACGCGTGCGAGGCCATCGAGGCGGCGTTGGACCAGGACCCCGCGGTGGCCTGGCGGCGGGCGCCCGCGGCGAGATCGGCGACCAGGGCCGGATCCGGGACCCGGCCCGCGAGGAGCCGGTGCCAGGTGCGGCTGACGGTGTCGCTCGTCGCCTGCACCGCGCCGGCGTGCAGCGCGGCCCGCCGCGCCGGCCCCAGGTGGTGATAGACCGCGGCCCGGATCAGCGGGTGCGGGAACACCAGCTCGGGCGGTCCGCCCGGCGGGCACTCCGCCAACAGGCCCTGAGCGACGGCCTGTTCGACGGCCGGCAGCGGATGGTCGAGGTCGGCGAGCCGGGCCACCCGGTGCAGCGGGGCGCACAGCCCGAGGACGCTGGCCGCGGCGACCAGGTCCTGCGTCGGCCGGTCGCAGCGCGCGAGGCGTTCGAGCACCGCGAGGCCGTACGAACGCGGTGCGGGCAGCGTGGAGTTGGCGGCGGCGAGGACGGCGGGCGGGACCTGGCGGAGCAGGGCGCGCAGGTGCAGCGGGTTGCCCAGGGTGTGGGCATGGAGCCTGCCGACCGCATGCGGTGGCAGCCCGGCGGGGAGAAGACGGCTGCTCAGCGCGGCCGTCTGCTCGACGGTCAGGCCGTCGAGTGCGAGGCGCAGCGTGTGATCGTCGTCCCGTAACCGCCGCAGGCCGTCGGGCAGTTCGTGGTCGGCCGGGTCGTGGACGGCGAGCAGCGTGAGGACCGGTGTGGACTGCAGGCGGCGCAGCATGAAGGTGAGGGCCTCCAGCGACGGTCCGTCCGCCCAGTGGGCGTCGTCGACGACGAGGACGGCCACGGTGTCCGCCGGGATGCGTTCGGCCAGCGCCAGCAGCCGCGAACCCGCAGTGTGGGCCTCGTCGCCGGGGCCCGGAGCGTAGGCGGACGCCGCGGTCCGCATGAGGAGCTGGGTGAGTACGCCGTAGGCAAGTGCCGTCTCGTTCTCGGCGCCGCTGGCCTGCAAAACGCGTACGCGGTCCGCCGTGCGCAGAAATCGGCGGATCAGCGCCGTCTTCCCGATGCCGGACGGGCCCTCGACGAACACCAGCCGCGAGACCCCTTCCCGGGCCTGTCGCAGTCGTTCCTCCAGCGCCGCGAGCTGCTGCTCTCTGCCGTAGAGCACCAGCTCGTCGGCTCCGTCGGGTTGTGCTGTTCGCGCGTACGGCGATGTGTTCACCGGCATGTCGACGTCTACCCCCGCAGTGTCGTCGGTGCTGCCAAGGCCATGATGATGGCCCCGTCATGACGGTTCAATGCGTGCTGCCGGTTCCCTCGGGACCGGTCGGGTCAGGGGAACCGGCGGTTCGCGAGCGGTCGGGGGACGCCCGGGGAACGTCGGAGAAGCGGAGGGGCTCAGGCCGCCTGGACCCGGACCGCGGGGACCGGGAGGCCGGCGAGCCTGCGCTGGACGAAGAAGGTGTTCTTGTTCTGGTCGAGGCCCTGCACGGGGCCGATCCACTGCCAGCTCATCGAGGCCGCGTACTTGTCGGTGAAGCGCCGCCACTCCTCCGGGTTCGGGTAGCGGTGGTTCGCGTCGTGGAAGTAGACGTAGGTGGAGCCGAACTCGGTCGCGTTGCCGATCGGGTTCGCGATCGCCCCGCCGAGCGCCCGGGTCGCCACCGACCTTGCGGAAGCGGGCAGTTGGGACCAGGGGCGCTGCTGGAGGTCGAGGTAGGCGCGGCGCTGGCCGCGCGGGATTCCGGGCGGTGCGGGCGGTCCGAAGGTGCCGCCGGTCCGCACGTAGTCGGGGCGGTTCATGTTCCGCCTGCTCGCGCCCCAGCTCTTCAGGACCGGTTGCAGGGGTGTCGAGTAGGCGCGCAGGAAGGCGTTGAACGTCCGGTAGTAGGGGCGGGTGAGCAGCGCGTACCGGTTGAACATCGCCCAGATCACCGCATGGCTGTCCGCGTCGTCCCGGCCGCCCGACTCGCCGATGACGAAGCGCGCGGTCCATTCGAGGTCCTCGGCGGTGAACCGGTAGGGAGCCTTGCCCTGCGCGGTGAGGATGCCCAGGCGCGGCGCGGCCGCCACTTCGAGGGCCGGCGGCTCGGGCCCGCGGGGAGTGGGGGCATGCGGTGCGAACCGCACGTGCAGATGGTTGTCGTGGCCTTTCAGGGGACGCACTCCGCGTACCTCCGGGTCGTTGAAGAAGATCGCGTGGACCGGCAGGACCTGGTTGCCGCGCAGCAGGTCGACGAGCTCCTGCGTGAGTGCTCGCGAGTACCCGGGCTGGCGCCAACTCAAGGGTCCCTGACGGCCGTTGGACTTGACGGGCCGGATGTCCACGTCGAACCCGAGGCGGTGGGAGACATGCCCCGGCAGTGGGCCGCCGCCGCTCCGGCTCAGATCGCGGATGTCGAGCACCGGCCCCTTCGGGTGCGCCCGGCTCCAGGCCGCCGCGACCGCCAGCAGGGCCCGGCCGGTCTCCGGCCGCCCGAATCGGTGTGCGGGGCGGCCGGACGCCCGGAACCCCGGACCCGACGCCGGAAGCTGGAAGGAGACCGCGGGGTCCTTGGCCACTCCCGCGGCCGTGCGCAGCAGGGGCCAGGTGGTGGCCCCGATGTCACCGTCCGCGGGCGAAATCCCCTGCGCCGCCTGCCACTTCATCGTCTCGTCGCCGAGCGCGGCCCAGTCCCATTGCGTACGGCGCGAGTTCAGTGCCCGGCGCAGCGCCGGGAGGTGGTGGCCCCAGCCCAGCGAGCGGGCGTAGGCACGATTGCGGGCGGTGGTGTCCTGCACGCGCCGGGCACGGGCGCCCCGGGAGTGCGGGGAGAGCCGGGCGACCCGGGCGTCCGGGACGGCGGCCCGCGAGGGCCGGGCGCCGGCCCCCGGGGGCGCAGCGAGCCGCGCCCCCTCGGGGTGATTCCAGGCGGTCGGCATGCCCCTCACTCCCCTTCCGGGCGCCGGCGCCGGGGCGCCCCCGCGTTGCGGCCCGGCGGCAACTGCGCGGGACGCCGGGCGGGCTGCCTGCCGCCGGGCAGGGCCTGCGGGGTACGGGCGGCGGCCGGGGGCAACTGCGGCCTGGACTGGGCCCGTTCGATGCGGCGCCCGTCCCGGCGGTCACCGCCGGAGGATGCGGCCACCGAGTGCCGGCCCTGCTGCTCAAGGAGCCGACGCCGCAAGTGCACCGCCGGCATCGTGGCGTCGATGCGTGCGTCGGTGCGCTCCAGGCCGAGGTCGACGCCGGTCACCGAGCGGTAGGAGTGCAGGTATCCCTGGATCTCCGAACGCCAGTAGCGCGCCCAGTTCGCCGCCTGCGTACGGTCGTTGACCGAGTTCCAGTTGCCGTAGCGGATCGTCAGGAGCAGCTGCTCGCCGAACCGGCCGAGGTCGCGGAAGTGGATGACGGTGTCCGGGGTCCAGCCCTGGAGCCGCTTCATCGTGTCGACGCGGTCCATCCACTGCTCGGGATAGGCGACCATCGTGCGGCCCGGCAGGAACTCGCGCATCTCCGGGCGGGCCAGGATCCACTCCTCCATGAGCATCTCCTGCCGCGCCGTCCACGGCAGGTCGCCGTACTGGTTGTGCTGTCCCTCGGTCAGCAGCAGATGGACGTCCTTGAGCGCGTTGAGCACCGGGAAGCCGTCCGCGATGACCGTGGTGTCGTCGTCCTCGCGGAAGAACACCGACGTCAGGCTCAGCAGGGTGTGGAAGGCCTCAAGGAAGCGGGGACGGCTGTCCACCGGCCGCAACGGCGGGTTGCCGGGCGCCAGTTGCGTGATCCCGTACTGGTGGTCGTACTCGTAGGCCCGCCGCAGGGAGGTCAGCCGGTTCTGCTCGTCCTGTACGTAGCCCCACATCAGCTGGTTGAGGGCGCGCAGCGGGTCGATGTCGACGTGGGCGAGCGGGTCGTAGTCGCCGGGGCCGTGCAGGTTCTGGAAGCGGTTGGCGATGGCTTCGGTCGAGTTGACCAGCATGCCCTCCTCGTGCCAGTACGACCAGATCAGTTCGAGGAAGCAGGGGAACGTCAGCTTGTCGCGGAGGATGCCGAAGCACTCCACACCGAACTTGTCCGCATCGGTGATCGCGAGCTCGCCCAGCTTCAGCCGGATCACCCCGAGGTAGGGCAGCAGTGCCAAGTCCTGCTCGTCCGGGCGGCGGTCACCCGGCGAGGATGCCGAGATATAGCGCTGCCAGCGCTGCTGGATGGCCCGTGCGAACGCGTCGCCGTCCACGTCGCCCGACTCGCCGTACCGCCGCCGCTCCTCCTCCAGGTCGACGCCCTCGAACGGCGTGATCAGGTCGTCGGCCGAGACCAGCACCCCGCAGCGCACGAGGAGGAACACCTCGGTGGCGACCTTCAGCAGCCGGTAGGCGTCCACGCCCGGGAACGGCAGCGCGCGCGGCCCGATCTGCTTGCGCGGCTCGTGGGCGCCGGGCAGGGGCGTGGTGTTGCACATGATCGGGTCGATGAAGGCGCTGTACTCGTTGAACGAGATCCGGTCGGTGGAGCGGCGGATCGCCGTCCACAGCGCCTGGTCGTCCGTCGGATCCGAACCCGCCCTGCGCAGCTGCACGTTGATGCTGTCGCCGGCGGCGAACGGCCGCACCGCCACGGTGACGTCGGCCGTTCCCACGTCGTCCGCGACACCGGGGCTGCGGAAGGTGACCCGGGCGGTGTAGCCCCCGGGCTGCTGGTTGTCCGGCACGTCCCAGACGGCCCGGGCGGGGTCCGCGGGGTCGGGGGTCAGCGGCCCGAAGCCGACGACCTCCCAGGTGACGGTGGCCGTGGCGTCCGCGGCGGTGGGCTCGGTGCTTCCGGCCGGTCCCCGCGGAGCGGGTTTGGCGAGCAGCGAGACGCGCCCGCCCTGTTGGATCTGCTGGGGCCGTACTTCGATCGTGGCCATGACGGCCTCCTCAACGGCTTTCGGAAACGAATGCGGATGTGGAAATGGATGCGGATTCGGATGCGCAGCCGGGTGCGGATACGGCGGCTGCGGCGGCCGTAGGCAGCGGCGGCGCGGTGGCCGCGCACGCCGACAGGGTGCCGAGCGTGCTCGCGAGCGCCCAGTGGGCGATCAGCTCCCCGAGGAGCCGGCTCTCCTCCTCGGGCGTGATGAGCGCCGCGGCCCTGGCCTGCCCGAGGACCGCGAAGACGAGCGTGGGCGGCGCCGTGCGCAGCAGCTCGGGCTGCCGCATCCAGCGCCGGTGGCGCGCCGTCAGCAGTGCCGGCGTGCGGCTGCCGCGGGGCATCAGATCGGCCAGCCGGGCGCCGCTCAGCGAGGGCGGACGGTGAGCCGCCAGCAGCCGGACGAAGCGCGGCATGGACCGTTCGAGCGCCGTGATCAGGTCCCGCACCTCAGGTGTGGCGCGGCGCGGCGGATAGAGCGAGGCCCACAGTTCGGCGAGCTGCCCCCACTGCGGATGCGGGTAGAGGGCCTCGCCCATGGCGCAGCTGAGCCGGACCCGGAGGTACGGAAACGGGTGCGGGTCGTCCAGCGGCGCCGGCGCGAGCACCAGCCTGCGCGGCAGGGACACCACCGCCATCAGGCCCAGCGTGCCGCCGATGCCGAGCTTCCCCACGGCGAAGAAGTCCGCCAGCACCTCGGAGAGCGTCAGCCCCCAGTACCGGAAGGCGGTCCGCTCGGCCTCGGTGCGGGCACCCCGCTCGATGTCGTACAGCACGGGCCGCAACGACTCCAACAGGCCGAGCTGCGCGACTGCTTGATGCCCGACCTCATGGGTCAGCGAGGAGCCGATGCCGTATCCGACCATGCGCTCGCGCGGAATCCGGATCAGCGCGACCGGGCTGCGGCCGCCGCCCGGGATCCGGGTGTGCACCCGGCGGATCGCGCCGCCGGGACCCCGGGCCAGGTAGCAGACGATGGGCGGCGGATCGGCGAGCGGCGTGCCCGGCGAGGTGAGCGCGTCGACCGCCGCCACGTCCAGCCCCGCTAGCAGCACGCCCACCTCGCGCTCACTGCGCTGGGTGACCGCTTCCTGGAAGAGGTCGAAGTGGGTCAGTACGGAGTTGAACTCCCAGCGCAGCAGGGAAAACTGGTGCTGCTGCCACTCGGGTTCCCGTTCCCCGCCCGGCCCTTCGAGCCACTCCAGATACGCGCCGACCCGGCCCCGCAGTTTCGCCCGCCCCTCCATGAGGAAGCGCTCGATCGCGCTCTGGGCGGCGGGGGACGGTGCGGCGGCAGGCACCATGGTCTCGTGCAGCGCGAACGGCTTGACCCGGGCCAGCCGGGTCAGCAGTGCGCGGGCCTCGCCCTCGAGCAGCGCGGTGGCTGCCGGCCGCATGTCCACGGCGGTCAGGCCCCCATGATGACGATCTTGCGGCCCTGACGGACCCAACGGCCGGACCGGGCATGCCCGTTGTGATGCCCGCCCTCGTGCCCGCCGTGCCGCGCACCCTCACCGTGAGCGTGCGCCTCCTCGGCCCGCTCCCACCCGGCCTCTTCGCCGAAGCCGCGCCGCTCTTCCTCACCGAAGCCGCGGTGCGCCTCTTCGCCGTAACCCCGGTGGGCCTCTTCGCCGAAGCCGCGCTCTTCCTCTTCGCCGTAGCGACGCCGGGCTTCTTCGCCGAAGCCGTGGTGCCTCTCTTCGCCGTACTCCCGACGACCCTCCTCCTCTTCCTCGCCCCGTTCCTCCTCCGCGTACTGTCCGGTCTCTTCGGCGTGAGCCCAGCCCCACTCCTCCTTGACCGGCGCACCCGATGCGCCGGCGGCGTCCGCCGGTGCCTGGCCGTCGACGTCCACAGGGATGGGCGCCGGCCAGTACCAGGGCGCCGGAACGGCGAACGCCCTGAAGCGGCGGGCGACCCCGGGGGCGTAACGGCGGGCCGCGGAATGGGCGGCCTGCTGGGCGAGGGCGCGCGGGGCGGTGCGGCGCGAGCCGTGGGCCGCGTTGCGGGCGGCGGCGCCGGACAGGGCGACGAAGCGCCGGGCGGCCTCGAACTCGTACTCCTCGTGGTCGAGTCCCTCGCCCTCCACCTCGAACAGGTTGCTCGCCCAGGAGCCGAGCTTGGAGCCGACGGCGGTGCCGAGCCCCGGGGCGATCGCCGTTCCGATGGCGCCTCCGATGCTCGGCAGGGCCTGCTTGGCGACGTTCTTCAGGATGCCGCCGAGCTGCTTGCCGACCGAGGAACGCAGAAACCCGCCGGCCTTCTTCGCGGCGGACTTCAGCCAGTTGCCGAGGAACTGCTCCAGCTCCTCCTCCGAGGTGACCCCCAACAGCTCGGTGGCCAGCTGGAGTTCCTCCTCCTCGCTGAACGGGCTCTCCAGCGACTCGGGCACCCGCTCCCCACGCCGCTCCCCGCGCCGCGCCTCACGGTGCTCCTCGGCCCCGAACTCCTCTTCCTCCTCGTAGCGCTCCTCATGGCGCCCCTCGCCACGCTCTTCGTAGCGCTCCTCGTAATCCTCTTCTTCGTACGGCTGCATAGTGATCAGCCCCTCCCGGCCATGAGCCGACGCGACCTGTCCAGACCCAGGAACCAGGGCCTGAACAGCAACGTTGGCAGCGGGACGGGGGCGCGGTCTTTGGGGGCGGACCTGGGGATGACCCTGGGTTAGGGGGGCCTGGGGTGCCTGGGCGCGAGACTCAGAACGCCGCGTCGGCTATGCGCATGACGTACGGCAGCTCGGGGGCCCGGCCCGTCGGGTTGATCGAGTAGACCAGGACTCGGCGCAGGTCGCGGGTGGCGAAGACGCCGCTCGTGTAGCCGGGGTACGAGCCGCTCTTGCCCCAGACGACGGTGCCGTCCGGCAACGCCGTGCGCTGCAGGCCGCCGTAGCTGAACTGTTTGTCGCCGGTGACGCCGGTGGGCAGCGTGAAGAGTTCCCTCTGCTGGGCGGGCGGAAGCAGCCGCCCGCGGTACAGGGTCGTGAAGAACCGGCCCAGGTCGGGGGCGTTGGAGATCATGCCGCCTTCCGCCCAGGAGTACGGGCTCTGGACGCTCACGTCCTTCAGCTCGTCCGAGCCCTCCACCGCCACCAGTCCGCGGGTGTACGGCGCCGGTATCGACCAGTCGTCGAGCGCGGGCACCGAGGTGTCGCGCAAGCCCAGGGGGCGGAGTATGCGGGCGGTGACCTCATGACCGTACGAGTGGCCGCTCACCTTCTCCACGATCAGCCCGGCGATGAAGTAGTTGATGCCGTTGTACTGCGTGACCTTGCCGGGTTCCGTCGGCGTCCCGCAGGACAGGGCCGACCTGATCACCTCCAGCGGAGGGACGTCCTCCTTGGCACAGGTCGGTATCTGCAGCCCGCTGGTGTGGCTGAGCAACTGGCGGACGGCGATGGGGTGGTAGCCCGTGGGGAGAAGCCCCGGCAGCCACTGCTGCACCGTGTCGTCCAGGCTCAGCCGGTGTTCCGCGGCGAGTTGCAGCACCACCGTCGACGTGAAGATCTTCGTGATGCTGCCGATCCTGAAGTGCGCGTCGGGGGAGGGGACGGAGGGCCCCGCCGTTCCCGTCCATCGGCCGTCGCTCCCGCTCATGCGAATGAGCCCGCCCGTCACGTTCTCGTCGGGCAGGCCGGCGAGTGAGGCCCTTAACGCCTTCTCGTCCAGCCCTTGATGCCGTTGATTGCCTTGATTCCCTTGTGCCTCGCGGTGCACGGGCGCTGCGGCCGCCGCCGGAACAGCTCCCGCGGCCAGCAGAACAGCAGCCAGCGCCCCGGCCGCCACCACGACCCCGCGATTTCCTCTGCGCAACAGTGAGTTCGCCATGCCCACGAGTCTGCCGCCGCCCCGCCCGCAAGCCATCGGGAAGATCCCGGACCCACCCCTGACCCCCACCCCGAGCTGCCCTCGGGGTCCCCGGCCGAGGGCCTCAGGGGCGCTTGGGCCGGCCGGCGTCGAGGATCCTGGTCACATCGACGGTGACCTTGGCGCCGATGGAGTCGGGGAGGGTGACGAGTTCGCTGGGGGCGTGGATGCGGTGGGTGGCGTAGCTGTCCCGGGTGGGGTCGGTGAGGACGTGCAGGCGCTGGTGCCGGCGGTCGATGATGACGTAGACGGGGATCTTCGCCTTGGCGTAGTAGGAGACCTTGGTACGCAGGTCGGTCTTCCAGTTGCCGGAGGTGACTTCCAGGACGAGGCGGAAGCATTCCGGGTCGTAGCAGCTGTTCTCCACCAGGTGCTCGCGGTAGTCGTCGTCCACCACGGACAGATCGGGGATCACGTAGTCCTCCGGACCGCTGGGGAGCCAGAGGCCGATACCTGGCAGCGCCCGCATCAGGCCGAGCTGCATGAAGGGGAGGGCGAAGAGCATCAGGGCTTCCGAGTGAGGGCCGTCGGGGCTGGACTCACGAGGATCTGGCCTCCGATGATCTCGACGCAGCGGCCCGGAAGACTCTCCATGATGAGATTCGCCTCTGCGATCAGCGGCCGTTCGCCGTGCGGCCGCTCGACAGATGCTGCAGACATCGCGTGCCTCCTGTGGGCTGGTGTCGAGCGCATCATCGTAGGCCGGGCGAGCTGTCGGCGTCCCGTTCGCACCACGTCACCCGATCGTGCCCCGACACGCACGTGGGCCCCGCTTCCACCCTGTGGAAACGGCGCCCACGTGGACGTACGCGTACCAGCTCACCCGATGGCGATCCGTGTCTTCCAGTAACTCGCCGGGGCGATGATCTCCGCTCCGGAGCCTGAGAGAGCGGCCTTGCCGCCCGCGTGGAACCGTACCGACCCGTCGGACCGTACGGCCCAGATGTCCGGGACGGAGTCCCCGTTGGCATCGGGCGTGCCGATCAGGAGCGGGACGCTGCTGCTGGACCAGCCGGAGGCGCCGTACTCGGTGTCGGCCCCGCCGGAGGAGCCGGCGGCGGAGGCGAGCGAGTTCAGGTCGGTTCCCGCGCCGCTCGCGGCGATGCCCTTGCGGAGCAGCAGCCGGGACGAGACGTCGGTGCGGTAGACGAGGTCGGTGACGTCGTCGCCAGTGATGTCCTGGGCGGTGACGATGTCGCGGTCCTTCCAGCCGGAGGCGGACAGGCGGATCGCCTGGTCCACGGTGGCGCCGTGGTAGCCGGTGAACGCCCACAGCTCGTCGTCGGCGCCGTTCGCGACAGTGGCGAAGAAGTCGGCTTGCCCGTCACCGGTGACATCCCCGGCGCTGACGAGCTGGGTGATGTCCGAGGGACTTGGGGTGCCCTCGGGGAGCAGAATCTCCCGACGCTTGTCGATGTTGACGGCGCCATATCCGTCGCCGGGGTAGACCCAGAGCTTGCCGCCGACGCGTGCGACGAGGTCCTGGAGGCCGTCGCCGCCGTAGATGTCGCCGTTGTGGGTGATCAGGGCGTCCTTGAAGTGGCCGGAGGGTGCCGCGGCGTAGGGCGGCAGCTCGTCACCGTTCGGGTCCTTGTCCGGGTTGGCCCGGTAGGCGCCGGACATGGAGTAGTCGAGGTCGCCGGTGCCCTTGGTCAGGTCGTCCTTGTCGGCCTGGGAGGGATAGAGGGACAGGTTGCCGCCCTCAGTGACGACCATCAAGTCCGGCAGTTTGTCGCCGGTGAAGTCTCCGGGAGCGTCGGCCTGGTCGCGCGGTGTGACGTAGAAGAAGTACTTCGTCGGCTCCGAGGCGTTGCCCGCGCTGTCCACTGTCCGGACGTAGAGGACGTTCGGGCCCGCGGTCGGCGGCTTGGCGTTGCTGAGGGTCGCGCTGACGGAGGTGGCGGTGCCGGAGGTGCGGTCCAGATGCCAGGGGTAGCTGGCCGAGTTGAACCCGTACTCGTAGCGCACGACGTCCGTGTTGAGGGCACGCACGGTGAAGGAGCCTGCGGTGCCGAACTTGAGGGTGCTCCAGTTCGAGTCCTCGCCGCCGCTGCCGAAGCCGTTCTCGTCGCCGTCGGCATCCGGGAAGTCGGTGGAGCTGACCTTGGGCGGCCGGGGTGCGGCCGTGTCCAGGACGAACCGGCAAGGCGTCTTGGCAGGGTAGAACGCCGACGTACTGCCGGCGTCGTCGATCGCCCTCACTCGCCAGGAGTACGTGGTGCCGTTCTTGAGCCCGCTGGTGGAGAAGGCCTTCGTTGTTCTCAGAGCTGTGTCGGTGTCAGCACCGGCAGACACCGTGCCGGTCGACTTGAGGAGGTCACCGGTGCTGTCCCACTGCCCGGTCGGCCAGAGGTCGAAGTCGAGGCGGTCGAGGTTCTTGTCCTTGTCCGCGGCCTTGGCGGTGAACGTCAGGTCGCCCGAACCCATGCGGACGTACGACGGCGTGGTGGTGCACTTGGCGTCCGGGCCCAGGTCGAGGGAGCCGGAGACGATCGTGGGCTTGCGGTTGTAGACCAGCTCCAGAGAGGGCGGGAAGTCGCCGTTGGCCTGGAACTTCTTCCACGCGTACTGGGCGTGCTCGTCGCGGGCGCGCAGCCCGAAGGTGATGGTGTCGTCATCGCCGTCGTCGGCGGTCTTCTGGGCGCCCTTCTTCACGTCGAAGGACTCGTAGTCGTCATGACACTGCTTGGACTTCCAGCCGTGCGCGAAGCTCTTGGTCGCGAGCTTGTTGCCGTCGTGGAGCTTGGGCGCGTTGTTCCAATTGGTGTGCGAGTCGATCTCGCCGGTGAGGTGAACGCTCATCGAGCGGTCCTGGCACGACCAGGAGTACGTCTCCAGCAGGGTCAACTTCGCCTTGGTGATCTTCGTCCCCTTCAGGTCCTTGTCGAAAGGGATGTTGAAGAACGAGCGGGAGGTGCCCCAGGTGTCGGACTCGAAGCCGACGCGGGCTTCGTGGGTGCCGCCCTTGTTGAAGCCCTTGCCGTTGTA
Organism: Streptomyces sp. SAS_270; assembly: GCF_052543295.1. Lineage (NCBI taxonomy): Bacteria > Bacillati > Actinomycetota > Actinomycetes > Kitasatosporales > Streptomycetaceae > Streptomyces > Streptomyces sp. SAS_270. Next base: position 55,334 of record NZ_JBMNDS010000025.1, on the reverse strand, counting down.
GAAGGTGGATTTGGGGAACCGGTTGTAGGCGGTGGTCCAGTTCTGTGACTGCCTCTTGACGGAGGGGTCGATGAACACGGGGAACGTGGTCTCCGGGTCGGCCAGGAAGTCCTGGTCGGGCGTGAGCAGCCACTGCCCCGCAGACAGGTCGGTCTCGACGAGGTCACCGCGCGAGTCGGGCGACGGGCCGTCGAGTGAGGGCAGGCTCAGCGTTGCCGCCGAGCCCGTCTGCGTCGGTGCCGGGGTCGGCTCGGCGGGCGGGGACGGCAACGGGGATTCCGAGACTGTCGGCTCGGGGCCGTCGCTCGCCGACGGCAGCGCCTCTACGTCGGTGTCGCTCTGCTCGTCCGACTCGACGGGGTCTTCGTCCGTCGGGCTCGCGCTCTCGCTGGGGGAGGAGCTGACGGAGTCCGTCGGGTCCGGGGACTCGGGCTCGGTGGGTTGGGCGGACTCGCCCACGGCGGTGTCGGTGCCGGCAGGCAACCCGCTGCTGTCCCACATCAGCGGGGTGGGCGACACGGCGACCTCTTCGCCGTCGGCGTTCTCGGCGCTGACGATGCCCGAGGCCGGGTCGAGCCGGAACGTGAGATCGGTGGAGTGGAGGCCGTAGACGAGCTGCTGAACGTGAGGGTCGGAGGCCGCCTGACGGTTCTTCAGGACGACGAGCTGTCCGAAGCCGTCGTCGTCGGCGGTGAGCACGAGGTCGCCGCCCGGGAAGATCTCCGGGTACAGCGCGCGGTTGCCGTCGATGACGGGTGCGGGAACGGCGCCGGGCCAGGTGAGCTGGATGTCGTAGGCGCCGTCGCCGACGTGCAGGGTCACCAGCGGGGTCCCGGTGTCGGCGTCGGCCGCTCCCTTCACCAGGGAGACGCGACGCACGGTGGAGCGGGAGGCGCGCTCACCGCTCCCGCCGGAGCCGTCCGAGAACACCATCCGGGTGTTGGTGGCCTTCGGCTCCCACCCGTCCTTGGTGTGGTGCAGGCTCGGGTCGATCTTCTTCCATTCGCCGCCCACCTTGGCGCGGACGGGCGAGGAGTAGAGCCGCTTCGTCATGAGTCCGTCGGGACGGGCCCAGGTGGTCGAGTGCGAGGTGCGCGCGGCGGTGACCTCAACGGACTTGCCGGTCTTGGCCGCCCGGTTGATGGCCGTGGCCTCAGTGACGGTCTTCGAGTTCGAGCCGTGCCCGGTCCCGTCGTCCGTTGCGTCGCTGTCCAGCTGAAATCCGGCGTAGACGATGCCGGTCGTGGCGACCGCGGCTGCGACCAGTGCCGCACCGGCCCGACGGCCGGGCATGCGACGCCAGTTGCGCGTGATGCGCGTCATCGGGCGGGTTCCCCTTCCCTCTTGGAACCGGCACGTGACAGGGCGTGGCCGGGCCAGCCGATGATGACCTATGGGGAAGCTGTCGTCATCCTGTGCGGGATTCGTGGGGGAGGTGCGAGGGGCGACCCTCCGCTGCTGGTGGAAGGGGGGCGGACGGCTGACGAGGAGTGAGTGGGCCCGCGTCCTTGGGGGGGGCAAAAGGCGCGGAGCATCGCCAACCGGTGTGAAACGCCTGGTCATTTGCCATGCTGCGCACGTGTACACGTCAAAAGATGCAAAAGTGCTGGTCAATCCCTTGCGAAGTGGTATCCGGACTTCGGATCTATTCGTTGCGTAGCGATGCGTTACGTTCCGTGATGATGATCACATCGTCCGGTCATGTCTGGCATTTCCTCACAGGACGATCACAGAATCTTCGCTGTCTGTTACGTCGTCACGCGTGGTCTGTCATTGGCCCCGCACCAATTGGTCCGGGGGACCTCGCCGTGTTCGAGCGACTTTCGCATGCCCGCAGGCGCCGCCTCGCGCGCACAGCCGTACCCGTGACGGCAGCCGCATTGCTGGTGGGTCTGCTGCCCGCGCAGTCGCTGGCGCTGCCACCGAATCCGGACAAGGCGGAGACGGGGCGCGAGACGCTGACCCTGGAGGACCTGAAGCGCGATCTGCCGATCCCGGGCAAGGTCTTCAGCCGCCACCTGGCCACGCTGAAGGCCGATGTCCCCAAGGACCTCCTCACGGCAAAGACGGGCACGACGAGCCCGCCCTCCAACCTGACGGGTTCGGTCAACTTCGGCTCGACCACGACCACGACCACGACCACGACGACGGCCTCGGCCCGAACAGCCGCCGCCGGTGCCACCGCCGACCAGGCAGCCCTGTCGCCCGTCGGCACCCTCCCCGTCAGCCTCGGCCAGGCCCCCGACCAGCCGGCCCCGACGGGCACATGGCAGGTCACCATCCCGGACCGCACCTCCTCGGTCAGCCAAGGCGTGGACGGCGCCGTACTGGTCCTCCGCGCCCCGGACACCGGCGCGGTCCCGGTCTCCGTGAAGCTGGACTACTCCAAGTTCAAGAGCCTCTACGGTGCTGACTGGGCCTCCCGTCTGCGCTTCGTGCAGTTCCCCGAGTGCTATCTGACGACGCCGGACGACGAGGCGTGCCAGACGTACGAGGAACTGGAGACGACGAACGACACCGCGTCGAAGTCCCTCACCGCGACCGTCGACCCGGCGGCCGACGGCACGGTGACCCCGGCCTCGGCGACGTCCTCGGACGCCAAGGGTTCGGGCGTGGCGCAGGCGGCCTACCGGAGGTCCACCTCGGTGACTCCCGCGGCCGCCGGCGACACCGCCGTCGTCGGCGCGGTCGACTCGGGCGCATCCGAGGCAAGTAGCTTCAAGGCGACACCGCTCGCCTCCGACGGCAAGTGGGAAGCGGGAGGATCGTCGGGCGCGTTCAGCTGGTCGTATCCGCTGACGGTGCCGAGCCCGCCCGCAGGTCCCGCCCCCAAGGTCTCCTTCGACTACAACTCGCAGACGGTGGACGGCCGTACCGCGGTCTCCTCGCCACAGGCCTCCTGGATCGGCGAGGGGTGGGACTACGACCCCGGCCACATCGAGCGCCGCTACCGCACCTGCCAGGACGACCGGAAGAAGCTCGACTCCGGCACCCCCAACAACACTGCCAAGAAGGACAAGACGTCCGACCTGTGCTGGGTGTCGTACAACGCGGTGATGTCCCTGGCGGGCAAGACCACCGAGCTGGTCCGTGACGCCGCCGCAGGCAGCAACCCCGAGACCGACACCGAGATCTACCGCCCGCAGCAGGACGACGGCACCCGCGTCGAGCGGAAGACCGGCGGCAGCAACGACGACAACAACGGCGAGTACTGGGTCGTCACGACTCCGGACGGCACGAAGTACTACTACGGCCTGAACAGCGTGGGCGGCGGCCACGCCGACACCGACTCGGTCTCGACCGTCCCCGTCTTCGGCAATCACCCCGGCGAGCCCTGCCATGCGACCGCCTTCGTGGACTCGCGCTGCGGCTCCGGCAAGCAGCAGGCCTGGCGCTGGGGCTTGGACAAGGTCGTCGACGTTCACGGCAACGCGATGGTGATCGACTGGCATCAGTCCACCAACTACTACGCGGTGAAGAAGAAGTTCAAGACGCCGGAGGCCTACGACCGAGCCGCCTACCCGGACTCCATCGAGTACGGCATGCGCTCCTCGGACCTCACCAAGCCGTCCGCCAGGGTCGACCTGATCGTGGCCCAGCGCTGCCTCGCCTCCGCCACGGTCTGCGCCGGCGCCAACTTCGACAAGACCGATGACCCCGGTGCCTACCGCCCCTGGTGGGACAGCCCCGGAAACCTCAACTGCAAGTCCACGTCGAAGCTCTGCCCCGCCTTCCCGACCTTCTGGACCCGCCTGCGCCTTTCCGCAGTCACCACCTACGCGCAGCGCCCCGGCTCCAGCGCCCTCCAGAAGGTGGACACGTACACGCTCCAACAGTCCTTCCCCGACGGCTGGTACGACTCCGCGCCCGGCCTGTGGCTCGACTCGATCACGCGCACCGGATACGCGTCTGGCGACACCACCGGCACCCTCCAGTCCGAGGACGGCATCAGTTTCGCGCCCTACACGGTGGGCACCAGCTCGCCGAAGGAATTGCGCAAGCGACTTCTGGATCGCCAGTTGCCCAACCTCGTGCCCAGGGACAAGAGCGACCAACGGCCCGGCTTCACCCGCCCCCGCATCGGCACGGTCTCCACCGAGTACGGCGGTGACATCGAGGTCGAGTACAAGGGCGGCTGCGCGGCCGAGCCCTCGGAGGACAAGGGCAAGAGCAACGGCACCTGTTACCCCGTCCGCTGGTCGCCCGACGGTGACGAGAGGACGCCCGCCAAGGCCTGGTTCAACAAGTACGTCGTCGACTCCGTCACCGAGACCGACAAGGTCACCTCGCATGGCAAGCCGGTCGTCACCAAGTACAAGTACTCGGGCCCGGCCTGGGCGAAGAGCGACGACGAGTTCACGCGGCCCGCGCTGCGTACGTACAGCGACTGGCGAGGCTACCGGCAGGTCACGACTCTCAAGGGCAGCAAGTCCGCATCCGAGGCAGGCGTCAAGCAGTCCCAGTCGTACGCCGTGACGCGCTACTTCCAGGGCACCGGCGGCGAGGTAAAGGACTCCGAGAGCAAGTACACGCTCCTGACGGACGATGCGCCGCAGTACGCGGGCATGACAGCGGAGTCCATCACCTACCGCGACTCCGACGGAGAGGTCCTCAAGCGCAACCTGAACTTCCCCTGGTCCAAGCAGACCGCGTCGCGCTCGCGCGAGTACGAGGACGGGACCGCTGGGGAGCCGCTGCTCGCCCACCGTGTGGGAGTCAAGCGAGCGGATGAGATCCAGACGGACGGCGACAGTTGGCGTGCCGTCCGCACGCTCACCACGGTCGACGACACCTACGGCCTGCCCACCCAGGTGGAGACGGCCGTCGTCAAGCCCAACGGCACCGGCGAGGCGCTCTCCGACCAGACCTGCACCGTTACGTCGTACCTGCACAACACGTCGGCGTGGCTGATCGGCCTGCCGAAGGAGCAGCGCAGCACGGGCACGTCCTGCGCCGGCTACGCCACCGCCGATCCGGCGACCGAGCTCAAGTCGGCGGTGCATCTTTCCTACGACAGCTTGGCTTATGGGGCGACGCCTACCAAGGGTCTGCTCACCTCGGAGGCGCAGGCCGACGGAGCCGGAACCGCGTACTCGGTCGTCACCAGCACGACCTACGACCCGTTGGGCCGCGTCCGGACCGTCACCGCGCCGGGAACGGGCACCACGGAGACGCAGTACACCCCCGGTGACGACGGCGGACCGGTCACGTCGGTCAAGTCGATCAACGCCAAGGGCCACGCCACCACCACGACATTCGACCCTGGCCGTGGTCTGGCCCTGACGGTCACCGACCCCAACGGCCGCGTGACGCGCAACGAGTACGACGCCCTCGGGCGCCTGGTGAAGGGCTGGTCCCCGTCGCGCTCGTCCGGCGGCAAGTCGCCGAACGTCGAGATCGACTACCAGATGGCGATCGCCACGTCCGACCGGAACAGTCCGGCCGCAATGACCGTCAAGACACTCAAGGACGACGGTTCTTACAGCCGTGAGGTGACTCTCTACGACGGTCTGACGCGTGAGGTCCAGAAGCAGAGCGAGGCCCAGGGTCCCGGTCGGATCGTCACGGACACGACGTACGACGACCATGGTCTCGTCGACGAGGTGACCGGCGGATACCTCGCGAAGGGTGACCCGAGTTCAGGACTCTTCGCTCCGAAATCGAAGTCCCTCATCCCGAGTTCGGTCAAGCACCGCTACGACGGTCTGGAGCGCGAGGTCCGTTCGTCGGTCTATCAGGGCGGCGACTACAAGCACTCGACGTACACCAGCTACAGCGACACCAGCACGTGGGTGAATCCTGCGGGCTCGACGACTCCGACAACACGGACGTCCTACGACGCCCTTGGGCGGGTCACCTCCATCAAGCACTACACCAAGCAGGACTCCGGTGCGTCCGAGGGGCGTACGACTACCTACGACTACGATGCCCGAGGCAACCGCAGCACAGTCACTGACCCGGCCGGGAACGTGTGGTCGTACACGTATGACGCCCGTGGTCGGCTGATGTCCTCCACCGATCCCGACACCGGTACCACGTCCACGTGGTACGACGACGCCGACCGCCCGAACCGGGTGAAGAGCGCACGCCAGCAGGAGGTCTTCACCGAGTACGACGTACTCGGACGCGTCCTCAAGGTGAGGCAGGGGTCCGCGACCGCGAGCCCTGCCAAGGAGTACACCTACGACACGCTGACCGGCGGGCTCGGCAAGCCGGTGGCATCGATCCGTCACACCGCCAACGGCGACTACATCAACCGCGTCACCGGTTACGACACCGAGTACCACGTCACCGGCAACGAGACGGTCGTCCCGTCCAACACGATGACGACGGGCCTGGCCGGCACATACGCGTACGCCTACACGTACACGCCGACAGGAAAGCCTCAGTCGGTCACCTTGCCCGCCGCCGGTGGCCTGTCGCGCGAGAAGGTCGTCACCCGCTACAACGCCGACGGTCTGGAGGAGTCGACCTCCGGCCAGAGCTGGTACACGGCTGATGCCACGTACTCGCCGTACGGCGAGGTACTGCGGACGGTCTCCGGATCCCAGCCCTACCGCGTCTGGATGTCGAACTTCGTCGATCCGTACACGGGCCGCCTTCAGCGCACGGTCTCGGACCGCGAGACCTCGGGCCCGCACCGCATCACGGACAGCTACTACTCCTACGACACGTCCGGCACGATCACCTCCAATGCCCGCCGGCTCAGTGATGCGACCGGTGACACCTGGGACACCCAGTGCTTCACGTACGACGTGATGGGCGAGCTCGCGCACGCATGGACATCGAAGACCACTCCTGGCGGGAACGGCACGGGCTGCAAGTCGTCGAGCGGCACGACGTGGGGGTACCGCACTGACTATGCGGCCGAGTCCGGCCCGGTAGCCGAAGCCCCGGACGCGGCGACGGACACCACCAGCCCGGACGCCTCCCTGACGTCGACGCTCGCTGCGGCGGCCCCGGACGCGGCGACGGTGTCGACCGGCGCCACCGCCTACCGCCAGTCGTTCACGTTCGACTGGCTCGGCAACCGGGCGACGATGACCGAGCACGACACGGCGGACGCGACGAAGAACGTCACGTTCACCCACCGCTACGGCAAGACGGTCACCGGCGGCACGACCCAGCCGCACACGGTCACCTCCATTAGCTCCACCCCGTCCGGCAAGGGCAGCGCCTACACCTACGACGACACGGGCAACACCACGGTCCGGGACCTGTCCAACACGACACAGAACCTGGTCTGGTCGCCGGAGAACAAGCTCGACTCGATCACGGACGACGGCAAGAAGACGACGTACGTCTACGACGCCGACGGAAGCCGCATCCTGGAGAACTCGTCATCGGGCTCGACCCTGTACGTGGGCGAGACGGAACTGACGACAAACGCGTCAGGCACCATCACCCGTGCCTCGCGCTCCTACGCCCAGCCTGGCGCCCCCTCGGTCGTCCGAACCGCCACCAACGGCGCGACGACAGGCCACAAGCTCAGCGTGCTCATCGCCGATCACCTCGGCACGGCGAACACGTCGGTGGACCTCTCCAGCGGCCAGCCGGTCACGCGCCGCGTGTTCAAGCCGTACGGCGAGGCCCGCGGCACCAAGCCGTCGAGCTGGCCCAACAAGCGCAGCTACCTCGGCGTCGGCATCGACGACGTGGCCACTGGCCTGACGCACATCGGCGCCCGCGAATACGACCAGAGCTCGGGCCGCTTCCTCTCCGCAGACCCGATCATCGACATCGCGGACCCGCTGCAGATGAACGGATATGCATACAGCAGCAACAGCCCGATAGGTAACAGCGACCCCACCGGTTTGTGTGCAGACCTCGACTGCCCCACAAGGTCAACGACGAACCACGAGAACAGGACTCCGACACACCCGGCTTCATCCGGACCGCCGAGGTACTCACAGAACTATCAGGCTGCATTTAAGGCCGGAAATATCTACCCCGCTTCCTTCATCAAGACACACAAGGAGGTCTATCCCGGTATTTTCGTCGACCGGAGTTGGAAGTACGCGGAAAAGTACGCCGATAAGCTCTCGCAGGTGGCCGAGTCATGGTGTAGGGGCGAAAGTCCGGGTTGCTTGACCGAACCCAGTGCGAATGAGGAAGCGGGTCAGACCATCCTGGAGATGGTCAAATTCCAGGCCTGCATGCGATTGGGTCATGAAAGCGGATGTGCGGGCACCATGCGCCCTCCGAGTGCGGTCACCATGATGGCTTTGGCCGGACCGGGGGAAGGTCCGGCTGGCCGAGGTGAGACTGGTGTCAACCTGCGGAGTCCATGCAAGTGCTTCCTGGCCGGAACCGATGTCCTGATGGCAGACGGAACGACCAAGAACATTGAGGACGTCAAACTCGGTGACCATGTAAAGGCAACCGACCCGAAAACCGGGAAGACGCAGCCCCGCAAGGTGGCCCGGCTCATCCGCACCGAGAGTGACAAGTACTTCAACGAGCTGTCCATTGCCACCAAGGACGGCATCGAAAAGCTCACCGCCACGCACGAGCACCCCTTCTGGTCCCCGTCCGAGCATGACTGGGTCGAAGCGGGCGCCCTTCAACCGGGCATGACCTTGCGTACCGACGACGGAAGTGCTGTCATCGTCACGGGGAACCGCGCCTTCACTAGGCATGCGCGGACGTACAACCTCACGGTTGATGGTCTGCATACGTACTATGTGCTGGCGGGGAATACGCCGGTGCTGGTGCATAACTCGTCGTGTAGCACGTTCGGATTCAAGAATGCTCCGACCGTGCCCGGGGTTTACACCATCACGATGAAGGATGGCAAGGTGTATGTTGGGTCCAGTTCAACCAACATACACAGTCGCCTGCATGCCGCTTTCAATTCAGACAAGGCGGCTGTGAAGTCGGCGGGTTACACGACAAGCGACATTTCCAACATATCGGTGAACGATATGTCTGGCCACTCCTGGAAAGCGATCAGGGAGCAAGAGCAGTCGGTAATAGATCAATATGGCGGCGTGGGTGGCGGTACGCTTTTGAATCGCCGAAATGAGGTTCCTTAATGCGGGCGGACTATAGAGTCCTGAATTGGCGAGCCGACGAGTCGATCGATGAGCGTGAACTCGGCCAGCAGTATCAGTCCGGAGAATTCAACGGATTGTTCCTCCGTGCGAGCGGAAGCGCACGGCTGGGCGGCCTTGATTTCTTGTCCAGCTTGCCGGAGCTCAAGTATCTGGAGATCGAAGGCCGCATCGTCGATGACTCGCACGCTTTCAAAATCGCTGGACTCCGCGAACTGGTGCTCCTCACGAGGGGGCAAGTTGCGATCCCTGCAGTCCGGAACGCCTCTCTGGCGGCGTTGGCGCTAGATGATCGGGCGGGCGCAATTGACCTTGCAGGGTTTCCCGCCCTGGCGAGATTGACGATTTGGTCATCCGGTAGGAGTGATTTGGGATTCCTGAGGAGTGCGCCCGGGATCTCGTCATTCAAGCTGGAAGGTGTGGGGCAGATTGTGGATCTTCGCGGTTTGGAGAACTGCACGAAACTCGACGACCTGGAGATTCTTGAGGCGCGCGTTGAAAGTCTTGCCCCTCTTCGATGCCTCCAAGATCTGCGCCGATGCTGGCTGATTGGCGGAGGGGAGTCAATTCAGCCTGAGCCGCTGGACTTCAGCGCAGTGTCAGCTCTAAATAATCTGGAAGAGCTCAGAGTTACGTACGGGGGGGAGGTGCGATCGGTGGCTCCGCTTCTCGGTATGGGTTCCCTGCGTGACCTTCGACTTAGGGGAACCAGGGTCGTGGCAGGTGATTCAGGCTTGCTTAGTGAATTTCCGGATTCAGTAAGAATCGTTGGTCCGGAGGAGTGATGATCCGCGCCAACAAACGGTCGGTCACTTGAGGCAATGACCTTGAATGCAGAAGCCCCACCCAGAATTTGTTTCTGGTGGGGCTTCTGTGGTGCTTGACGGCAACGTCAGCGGACGACGACTGCGGTGGGTGAGGGAGTCGGGGTCGTCGTCTTGGTCACCGAGGACCTGCCCCAGGGTGTCGATGGCCTGGCGCTGGGGGCGGAGGCGTACGTGGGCGTAGACCCCGGCGGTGACGCCGATGTGGGCGTGCCCGAGGAGTTCCTTGATGACGACGAGGTCGACGCCCTGTTCCAGGAGCAGAGTGGCGGTGGCGTGTCTGAGGTCGTGGAAGCGGATGCGGCGGAGGCCGGCCTTGCGGAGGAATGTGGTGAAGGTGCGGGTGAGGTTGGTCGGGTCGATCGTTCTACCTGTCGCATTGGTGAAAACGTGCCCTTTGTTCTGCAACGCCGGGCCCGCGGCCTTACGCTCGCGCTGCTGCTCGTGGCGGTGCTTAAGTGAGCGGACGCAGCGGGTGGGGATGGCGATGCGGCGCTCGGCAGCACGAGTTTTGGTGGGCAGCGTGATGAGCCCGCCTGCGCTGGTGCGCTGGAGTGTGCGGCGGATGGCGGTGGCCCGCGGGGTGGTCGTACGGCGTGACCCTACGGCTTTCCTCGCCCGGCAAGATCTGCGGTTGATATGTCTCGGCGTGTGGCTGCCAGGAGAGAAGTGAGAGTGGCAGTGCGGAGGGAAAGGGTGACCGCCGGGTCGTCGGACTCGCGGAGGTGTATCGTTCCGTCGGGGGCGGTGGCGAGTTCGAGGCAGTTGTTTCCCTCGCTGCTGTAGGACGACTTCTGCCAGTGGAGGGTGGGCACTTCGGGGCCTTTCAGAGGGCGTTGATGATCTCGCGGATCAGGTCTCTTGAGGGGGTCTCCTTGAGGGCGACCGCCTCGAAGCGGGTCATGAAAGTGCGGTACTTCTCCAGTTGGAGGTCCGCGTGGAGGAATACGGACCCATGTTCGGCGTCGAGTTGCACGGCGTCCAGCGGGGGGACGGGGCCTTCGGCGTAGAGGACGCTCTGTCCCGCGCCGGGGAAGACTCCGGCGTCGTACGGGATGACGAGGACGGTCACGTGGTCCCGTTCGCTCATCTCGACGATGTGCTCCAACTGTTCGCGTGTCACGTCCCGACCGCCGAAGCGCATGCGCAGGGCGGCCTCGTGGATGATCGCCGTGTACGGGGTGGGGTTGGTCGCGAAGAGGATGCCCTGGCGCTTGATGCGGTGCGTGACGCGGTACTCGATCTCGGGTGGTGACAGCTTCGGGATGGACTGCCTGAAGATCAGGCGTGCGTAGTCGACGGTCTGGAACAGGCCGGGAACGTGGGCGACTTGGGCTGTGCGGATCGCTGTTGCGTGGTGCTCCAGCTCGGCGAGGTCCAGGAGGCCCGCCGGCAGGGTCTCGCGGTATTCGTCCCACCAGTTGCGGGTCCGTCCTGCGGTCATGGCCGCGAGAGCCTCGATGTACGGATCGTCCGAGCAGCCGTAGCTGTGGGCGAACATACGGACCCGATCAGCGCTGACGCCGAAGCGGCCGGCCTCGATGGAGCTGATGCGTGCCGCGTTGACGCTCAACAGCTCGCTTGCCTCACGGGAGTTCAGGCCTGACCGCTCTCGCAGTTTGCGCAGCTCGGCACCCACGCGCTGCTGCCGTACGGTTGCTGTCTCCCTTGGCGGCATGCGGTCGTCCCCTCACTCGTTGGGGTAGTGGTTTTCCCGAGTAGGTAGTAATCCTACTCCGCACCCTCTACCTTCAGTGTCGCATCAACTACCCAACGTGACACCGGGGTTCCCGTAAGCGCACCGCCCCGCCCACGCACAGCGCGTGGCACCGCACGGCGACAGAGCCACCGCCCGCGTCACCCGACCTCATCCTCATCTCCACCCCCTCATCCAACCCCCGTACCTCAAAGAGGAGTTACGGCCATGACCGAACTCGCCCTGACGAACTCCGATGGCTCTCCGCTCGACGCCGACTGGGAGTACGCCCTCCGTATCCCCCACTCGCCCCTCGGACCCGGCATCGTCCGTGCTCACGTACGGGCGGTGCTCACCCGCTACCAAGTCACCCCCGCCGTACTCGACAACGCCCAGCTCGTCGCGTCCGAGCTGGTGACCAACTCCCTTGCCTGTACGTGGGATCCCGTCGCCGTGCGGCTCGTACGCGCTGATGGGCGGCTGCGGTTGAGCGTGTGGGACAGCTGTCCGTTTCCGCCGACGGTGAGTCCGGGGGCGGGTCCCAGTCTCGACTCCGAAAGTGGGCGCGGGCTCTGGCTGTTGCGGGCGTGTGCCGAGGACTGGGGGCACTACCGGGTAGTCAACGGGCGGCGTAGCGGTGGAGGCAAGGAGGTGTGGGCGGAGTGGCGCGCGCCGTGAGACGTACCGGGAGTGCACCGCCCAGGCGGCCGCCGAGGAAGAGGAGGGGGGCGGGTCTCTCGGTGGGTTTCACACCGATGGCCCGGCCGCCGGATCAGTCCCGCTTCGGCTGCCCGGCGGCGAGGATCTCCGCCACGTCCAGGGTGACCTTGGCGCCGATGGAGTCGGGGAGCTGGGCGATCTCGCCGGGGGCGTGGACTCGATGGTTTGCGTACTCGCCTTCGGCGGGGTCAGTGAGGACGTGGAGGCGCTGGTGCTTGCGGTCGACGATGACGTAGATGGGGATCTCCGCCTCGGCGTACACGGAGTCCTTGATGAGGACGTCAGTCGTCCAGTTACTGGAAGTGACTTCCAGGACAAGGCGGAAGCAGACCGGGGCGTAGCAGTTGCGCTTGACAAGATGTTCTTCGAAGTCGGCGTCGACGACCGCGAGGTCAGGTACCGCGAAGGCTGCGTCTCCTTCGGGTAGCCAGAGCCCGACTGCCTGGAGCACGTTCGTCTCCTCCTCGTCCAGGCCCGCGGCAAGGAAGGGACGCATGAGCTTGGTCAGGGCGCGGGCATGGGCGCCGTCTGGGGGCGGGGACACGAGGATCTGGCCTCCGATGATCTCGACGCGGTAGCCAGGCATCCGGTCCATGATGTCGTCTGCCACTTCGAGGAGTGTCTTGGGCCGATGCTCGGCCGGGTGCTCGGACCACTCGACGGGTGCTGCGGACATCACGTGCCTCCCGTGGGCTGTTGTCGAGAGCATCATCGTAGGCTGGACAGCCCACGGGAGGAGTGATCGATCCGCTTCACCCGATCGTGGCCCCACACGCCCGTGGGGCCCGCTTCCACCAGG